>DXJA01000124.1 GCA_019056875.1 Candidatus Jordarchaeum madagascarense | reverse complement strand
ATTGATTAAAAAATAAGAAAAATTCTTAAAAGTTTGACAAACAAATATCATCTCAATAAAAAAACATTAAAAATTCTCCAATCCGAGGCAACGCCAATGGCCGAAGAATTCATGTACAAGGTAGTTTTAGTGGGAGACGAAAACGTAGGAAAAACCTCAATACTAATAAGATACACAGAAAAAAGATTCGTAGAAAGCTATAAACCCACATTGGGAACTGATTTCGCTGTTAAGGTTGTGGAGCTTATGGGCGATGATAATAGGAGAAAGTCGGTCAAGTTGGCTTGTTGGGATTTAGGTGGTCAGGAGCAATATCGAACTTTGCGTAGGTTTTATTTGAGTGGTGCTCGTGGGTGTTTTATTGTTTTTGACGTAACTAATCCTGGTTCTTTTGAGCATGTGGTTAATTGGTATAGTGATGTTATGAATATTTGTGGAGAGGTTCCCTGTTTTCTTATTGGGAATAAAACGGATTTGAAGAATGATAGACGGATTTCTAAAAGTGTTGGATCTGAGTTGGCTAACAAGCTGGATTTAAAATTTTTTGAGACCTCGGCTAAAACCGGGGATAAGGTTGATGATGTTTTTGAGCTTATGGCTAAGAAATTGTATGAGAAATATATGATGTAGTTATGTTTTTTGCCGAGGTTTTTGGTTTTTATGTGATTTTTAGATGGATTTCCTTTCCGTCGATTTGGTATGTTTTTGTGTTTTTTTCTGTGGGTTGGTCTGTGAATGTGGTTTTTTGTATGTTGTGCATTGGTTTTAGGTCTGGTGTGTACGGTTCTAGCTCTTTTGGTAGGTTTGCGTATCCTATTGGTTGTCTTAGGGATATTTTTGCTTCTTTTTTCGCTTTCCATATTGCTGAGTTTGCTTTGGTTATCAGTGGTGTTGCATCTTCGGATTCTATTAGTTTAGGGTTGGGCTTAGGGAATTCTTGGGTATGTATGCTTTGCTCGCTGTATATATTTGTCCATATGTGGTCTGTTATGAAGGGTGTGATTGGTGCAAGTAGTTTTAGTATCATTTTGAGGCATTGATGTAACGTCCATTTAGCGCTTTTTTGTTCTGCTTCTGAAAAGTCTCCGTTTCGGTCATAGACTCTTGTTTTGACCATTTCTATTATGTGGCTGGCGAATAATCCCCATACGAAGTTATATACTGATTCGGCGCCTATGTGGAAGTCATATGTTTCGTAGCTTTCGTTCACCTTTTCTATTAGTTTATTTAGTTCTGAGATTATCCATTTATCTGTGGTTGTTAATTTGATTTCTTCCTCTTTGGGCTCTGTGAAGGTGGATATGAATCTTGCCACATTGTATAGTTTGTTTATGAATTTGCTTACTCCACCTAGGCGATTTTCGTCGAATCTAATATCACTTCCCAAACTACTGGCCATTGCGCCATATAGTCTTACTGCGTCCGCACCGTATTCTTCGATGAGTGGTTCTGGATAGATCACGTTTCCTAGGCTCTTTGAGAGTTTTCTTCCCTCAGCGTCTACTACGTGTCCACTAATCCATACGTGTCTGAACGCGGGTTTTTTGTAAAGCTGGTACACCCGGAGTAGTGTGTAGCTTAGCCATGTGCCTATAATGTCTCTCCCCTGAGGCCGCAGATCCACTGTGTAGTTTTTCTCAATTTGCTTTTCGTAAAACTTGTTGTCTTTTGAATCATATGGATACATAATTATGTATAGGGGACTGATGGAGGAGTCCATCCAGGTGTCCAGTGTACGCTCATCGCCTACAAATCCCTCGGTTGAGTTGCACTTCTTGCACTTATCGAATGGCGCCTTTTCTCTCCATGGTTGATAGTATTTTCCCGGCTTTGGTAAGTGTGGTTCTCCGCATGACTTGCAGTACCATATTGGCAATTCTGTTCCATAGTATCTTCGGCGTGATATTGGCCAGTCCATACTGATTGAGTTCAACCAGTCGAGCCAAAGGTTTTTTGCAGAGGGCGGATGCCAGATGATGTCATCGGTTAACCGATTCAATGGTTCAACAAAGTTTACCTGTTTAAGGTAGTACTCTTTCATTCCCACAAATTCTATGGGTGTTTTACTTCTCCAGCATATTGGTTGGCTTTGCTCAATTTCTTCTTTCTTTACTAAAAACCCTTCTTTTTCTAAATCTTTGACTATAGCCTCCCTTGCCTCTTCCACCTGCATACCGCTGTATCTACCAGCTGCTTCCGTCATATAACCGTCTTTGTCGATGGAAAAGGTAGGTTCAAGCTCTAATTCTCTGAACAGTCGCAAATCGGTTATATCCCCATAAGAGCAAACCATAACTACCCCGCTACCAAACTCTGGTTTAGCCGATGGATGTGGAACAATACGCACCTCTTTATTATAGAGTGGTGTAACCGCAGTCTTTCCATGCAAATTCTTATATCTCTCATCATCAGGATTAACCAAAACCGCATCACACGCACAAATCAGTTCAGGTCTCGTTGTAGCAATAGGGAGATTCCCCCCCGTTTCCTTAACCTTAAAGTTGATCGTGGAAAGAGTTGTAACCTGTTCTCTACGCTCCACCTCTGCGTCAGCAATAACCGTTTGACATTCAGTACACCAACTATTCGGCCGATCATCCTCATAAATCAGCCCCTCATTCCAAAGCTGAATAAAGGTTGCCTGCGTTAAAGCGCGATAAGTCTCATGATCCGTCTTGTAAATCTCCTCCCACTTCCAAGAATTGTTCGAAAAACCAAGCCCCTTAGAAATATTCAAAATAGTATCCCCGACAGTGTCAAGATACTCCCTACACTTAGCGATAAACTCCTCTCGCGGCGTCTCCCTCATTTTAATACCAAACTCCTTCTCCACACTAACCTCAACCGGTAAACCGTTACGATCCAAGCCAAACTTGTAAAGAACCTCAAACCCCTTCATCCTCATAAAACGAGCAATGTAATCAATAGCCGCATAGTGAACAGCACCACCAACATGCCACCTTCCAGAAACATACGGAGGAGGATTATCAATAATGAAAAAGGGTTTATCACTATCCTTATCAAATCTATAAACCCGCTCATTCTGCCAAAAATCCCAGACCTCAGATTCCTCACCGGGATTCCACTTCTTACTCTTAAGCCTAGGCTCCTTCACTTCAAAGACCTTCCATCAAGATGTAACTTCAAACCAATAAATAAACACGCCAGATAAAGACCAACCAATCATCTGATGTTCTCCCAAATCATAAACAAAAATACTTTAAATAGTTTAGGGACAAAACCCAAATTAGAAAAGCTAAAATACCACAAAAAAGTAAAAAGACACCTGCAGAAACACAAAATGAACAAAAAGGGCACTTAGCTCAGTGGAAGACCCCGCTAAAACCATAGTGGAAGCCAAGAATATAAAAAGACAACTACAGAAAAGAACAATATGAATAATCCATCCAAGAAGAATGTGGGCCCTTAACTCAGCTGGTAGATCCTTAAAAAGTTTTTTAAGGAACCAGTAGTACCTGGTTCGCATCCAGGAAGCCGCGGGAAACCCTCAACAAAAGTTAGGGTTCGCGAATTCAAATCCCGCAGGGTCCACTTATATAAATCTATTCTCGTTTTCTAGCGTTTTTACAAGCTCTTTCTAGTGGATTTGGGGTTTAGTTTGTTCTAGGGATTCAAGTATAAAAGAGTCCTTTTATTTAGTAAGGATAGAAATATTTCTAATGGCAAATATTATAGAAAATGAATTGATAGGTAACTTTTGTAATTCAAAAGGCGATGATAATTTATATTCTGCTGTAATAATAGGGTTAAAGGGTGGGAAATGATATGCTCTGATTCTCATAGTCCAGGTCTAGAAGCAGCGGGAAAGGAACAGGAAATTAAAAAATTGATAAAGATCCTACAAGATCCAAACCCACGAGTTAGAATGCGGGCGGCGGAGGCTCTGGGGGAGATAAGAGATACAAAAAGTGTGGAACCCCTAATACGAGCACTAAGAGACGAAGAATACATTGTTCAACAAAAGGCATCAGAAGCTCTTAGAAAGATTGGAGACCCCGCGGTAAAACCCCTAATAAAGGCGCTAAAAGACAAAAACAGTCATGTTCGAGTATGGGCAACCCAGACGCTCAGAGAACTCGGGGACCGAAGCGCTGTGGAACCCCTAATAAAAAAACTAAGAGACAAAAACAGCGAAGTCAGAGAAAAAGCAGCCATAGCCCTCGGAGAACTCGGTGACCGAAGAGCCGTGGAACCCCTAATACAAGCACTAAAAGACGAAGACCGGAAAGTTCGCAAGGAGGCAGCGGAGGCTCTGGGAGAGATAAGAGACACAAAAAGTGTGGAACCCCTAATACGAGCACTAAAAGAAGACGCAGACGAATACGTCTATGTTCAGTCTGGTGCTGCAAGGGCGCTCGGAAAAATAGGGGATCGGAGGGCTGTGGAACCGCTTATCCAGCAACTCGACGAACGTTCTACGCTTTGGTGGAAATACTGGAGTACTGAAATTGAAAAGTGGTCCAAAACTAAACGCATGAGAGAAAACATAGCTCCACCCATAAGAAACACGCGGCAAAGTATTAGACGCAACATACAGGTGAGTGTAATACAAGCCCTCGGAGAAATAGGGGACCCCAGAGCAGTAGAAACTCTAATGCAGAAACTAGGAGACCCTCTCCGCGAAATTAAACAAGCAGCAGCAGAGGCACTGGGAAAGATTGGGGAACCCGCGGTAGAACCTTTAATACAGGCACTAAAAGACGAAAAATGGAGGATTCGAACATATGCGGCATATGCACTAGGAGAAACACGAGATGTTCAAGCCGTGGAACCCTTAATACAAGCACTAAAAGACAAAGAACCAAGTGTTCAATTGAGCGCAACAAAAGCACTAGGAAAGATGGGGGAACCTGCGGTGGAACCCCTAATACAGGCACTAAAAGACGAGAAATGGAATGTTCGAGCAGGAGCAGCATGGGCACTTGGAGAAATACGGGATAAAAGAGCAGTAGAACCACTCATCATAGCACTAAGAGACGAAAATTGGGAAGTTCAACAAAAGGCAACGGAAGCGCTAAAAAAATTGGAGAACCAGCAATATACCCCTAATAAATATAGTAAAGAATAATCTTCAAATTAGAAAAGCTAAAATATCCTAAAAATGTAAAAAACCAACAAAAAATAACATGGATATAAAATGGGAATTAACTCAGTCTGGAAGATTCTTAAAATAATTTTAAGAATTCAAGAGTACTTGGTTCGCATGCAGGAAGCTGCGAGTTCAAATCTTGCATAGTCCACTAATATTCTTTAAAATTTGCAATTTTTTAAATTGTTTTATAACTATTTCAAGTTTAGAAAAAGAATTATGATTATCACTTTTAAGACTTCAGGAGACCAGAAGAAAGATGAAGAATAAACCTCAGATTTGGTAGGCCTTATGAGATTTTCATTGAGAAAGGTAAAAAATCCATTATAAAAACCCGCTAGCTAAACTTATTTACTTTCATAGAATTGAGACAACTGTTACAGATTTCAAGTTAAGAAACAGATTAAAATATTAATTGAAAATTTAAATGTATAAAAGAATGGTGGACCCAGCGGGAGCTCCGCCGTTGAGAGTTTTTTCTCAGCGGATTCGAATTCGCGAACCCTAACTTGTTGTTTGAGGGTTTCCCGCGGCCTCCGCGATTTTGGGAGAAAGTTGCCTTCGCTCCCATTCCTCTAATTGTGGGATGGGTAACGCGGCGCTCATACCAGGCTGAGCTACGGGCCCTTTATGCTTTCTAATATTTATTGGTTTATTAATATTTATTTTAGGAATCAAGTTTTCTGTTTGTGTGTTCTTTTTTATACTAGTCTGTTTCCTCCTAGTTTTTTGTTTTGCCAGTTGTATCTTCGGATTCTTTTTGATTTTCCGTAGCCGCATGCTGCGCAGAATTTTTTTCTGATGTGGTATGAGTGTTTTCCGCATCTGCGGCATCTTATGTGTGTTTTTTTGTTTCTTTTGCCCATGCTTGGTGTTCCTTTGCCCATTCATATCCCTCTTTGTGATTGTTTTTGGGTTTTTGTTTTAATCTGTTTTTATTGCGGGGCTGAGGAGGATTACGTTGTCCCCTCTTACTATGACGGTTCCTACCATTTTGTTGTTGTTTTTGTCTATTACTTCTTCTGCTTCGTCTAGTATTAGGTTCATGTGGAGGTCGAATCCTTTGAGTTTGCCTCTTAGTTCTCTTCCTCCTTTAAGTTTGACAAGCACTCTTGCTTCTAATGATCTGTTGAGTAGGTCAAGGGGTCTTGTTATGCTTGATTCGTTCATAATGTTTTTCTCTCCTATTCTTGGAAAAAATATATTTTGCATCTTTTGTTGAAATTTTGTGAATATTTAAGTATATCGGATTACTATCTTCGAATTCGAGTATGTTTTACTGTTAGTTATTTGGGTATTATATTCTTTTTGAATCGCCTTTTATAAGTATCGCCTAACAAAATTTAGATTTTTTAAATGGTGCCTTTTTAGGGGGAGGAGGTCGAATTCATTTTCCGCAATTTTGAAATATCTAGAAATGTCTATTTTAATCATGTTATAATTTTTGAAATTGTGTTGGATTAATAAATGTAGTAAAGGAGGAGAAAGAGCTTTAAGATTCTAAAAAGCTGTGTTGAGGCGGTTTGAGTGAAGCTGAAGCATCGTCATTATCTGCGTGATAAGGATATCAAGAAATTGGAAGAAGAACTCAGAAACATTTTAGGAAAAAAATTTTATATGCCAAGCAAAATCGAGTTCGGAATCATGAAAGACGATGTCCATTTATATCTTGTAAACGGAGTTCCCTTCTTCGTTCGTATGGTGGATCTACTTATTCCAACTATAAAGGCTATTATGAACAAGGCTGCACAACTACCGAAAGTCACAGTAGACATGGGGGCAGTTGGCTTCGTAACTAATGGAGCTGACATTATGGTTCCTGGTATAGTTAGTGTAGATGATAACGTAGATAAATTCGCGCTAGTCATGGTCACGGATGAAAAACACGATAAACCCCTAGCCGTAGGACTCGCACTTATGGACACGAAAACCATAAAAAACTCTAAAAAAGGACCAGCAATAAAAAATCTACACTACGTCGGAGACGCCATCTGGAATTTTGAATAAAATTTAAAAGAGTGTTCTTCAAACATCTCATCAAGTGCTCCGGTGGTGTAGTCCGGCCAAACAAAACAAGGCAAGGGCTAAGCATGAGGGGCTCAAGCAAAGTATCTCTGCCCAATCGATTCCTCGACCCGGGTTCGAACGATTAACACACTGTGTTAACCCGAATCTCCCGGCCGGAGCACCATTACCATAATATTACAATAATATTTCCATTAATTTTAATTCAATATCTGGTATTACTTATAAACTTACTTTTGTTTTTTAGATTCGAAACCATATTTGTACTTGAAAAGGAAAGTTTTCATTAATTTCATAAAAATAGAAATTTTTTAAACCCAAAAGAAAATTCTTAAAATACTCTGACAGAACAATTAGTGAATATAGCAAAGAATATTAAGGTTAGCCTTGAATTTCAAGTACGAATACTGGAGCCTTCGGTGAGCCTCGGTCCCTCCAAAAAGAGGCGAGACAGCTCAGTGGCAGAGCGGCAGCCTCGTAAGCTGTAGGTCGCGTGTTCAAATGAACTTGCACCATTTGGTGTAGCTCTGAAACTCCCGCCCGGGGCTCCAATTTCCTTTTTACGGTATTCAGGATGGTGGTTTTTGATGAGCGTGGGCGATGTGGGTGAGCGTGGCTTAATCGATTTCTTTTCTACATTGATTGAAGGTTTTCCTCGCGCGGTTTTGCCTTTTGGTGATGATGCTGTTGGGATACCCCTTGGAAATGATGCTCTCATTATTAATACCGATATGCTTGTGGGTAGAACCGACGTTCCTCCCGGTATGTCGTACTGGCAGGCGGGGCGGAAGGCAGCTGTTATGAATGTAAGTGATGTTGTCGCTAAGGGCGCCAAACCAGTGGGCGCTGTCTTTTCTCTGGGTTTCCCGCGGCAGACCATGCGAGACGAGGCTGGTGATTTGGTTAGAGGTTTAAACGCAGGATGTAGAGAGTATGGATTCTACTATCTGGGCGGCGATACCAACGAGTGTTCTGATCTCGTGGTTTCAGGAACAGTCTTTGGACTTGTTGCCCGGAACAATGTAGTGTCCCGCAAGGGGGCGCGCCCCGGAGATGTTGTAGCCGTTACTGGGCCGTTTGGTTTGACTGCTATGGGATTTAAGATACTGCTCGAAAATCTGAGTGCTGAGCCAAAAGCCAAGGATTTAGGTTTACGTGCCGTGTATGAGCCTCAAGCCCGGATGCGGGAGGGGCTGGTTCTATCTGAGCGTAGCCTAGTATCATCCTGCATAGACAGTAGCGACGGTTTAGCCTGGTCACTACACGAAATTTCCAAAATGAGCGGGGTGGGATTCATCATTGACTCAATACCTGTTCCAAAAGAGGTGCAAACATTTGCGAGGAGCTATGGCCTTGACCACTTCGATCTCGCACTATATGGCGGGGAAGAATTTGAACTCCTTGTCACAATTCCCTCAGTAAAATGGAACAGAGCAGTAGACTCGGTAAAAGTGGTTGGCGGCACTCTGCACCAAATAGGAATTGTTACCGGAGAAAAAGAACCAGTACTACGCCTACCGAACCAAGCTGAAAAAAAGATAGAGCCCCGAGGTTTCGAACACTTTCGAAAATAAGAAGAAAAGGGAATGGCGGACCAGGAGAGACTTGAACTCTCACCTCCTCCTTTTAATTCCCTTTCACAGTTTATACACTTTCCATAAATTAAACATATTCACCTCGCACTAATCCTCAGTGTACGTTAACAGAAATTAATTGTTTTTTGAACATAAAAATGCTATAGAGCATTGTTAGTGCTTACGAAGAGTTAGAGATGTTGTTGATATATGATTGGACTTGGTCTTTCTAAAACAAGAACACACAGAACAAATGAAGCAATTCCGAGAAGCCTTTTCATACCACTTTCTTTCTAAAATCCAATCAGGCTTCAAGACCACATTCAACCTATACCTCTTTTCATACTACTTAGTCTTTCTAAAACCTTGCACATTTGGGTTAATCAAAGAATCATCCCAAACAATACACCCCTGCTCGTACCTAATGTGAAGTTTAAAACCTTCTATAAAATATTAGACGTAGAAACCCCCCAATAACGCTTCCACATTTAGGTTTAAAGGAAGGAATTTAGGAGAAACAAGAAGAGGTTCACCCTGAACATGAAACTGTTCAAACCCGCCCCACCAGATGTGGAGAAACTGGCAAGAGGAGAGAACACAAAAGCCCTAATAAAAACCCTAAAATACAGGAAGAACCCCGAGATCAGAGCACACGCCGCAAGACACTTGGAATGGATACCCGACCCCCAAGCACTAGAAGCCTACAAAAAATACAAGAAAACCGGCTGGCAAACATACACAAAAACAATAAACAGAGAATACGCCGAAACGATGATAGAAGAAGCGGAAGAACAACTCCTAATAACCGCCACAAAAGAAAACGGAGAAACCAAATACCAGCTCAACAACAAAATACCAAAACAACAAAAATCAAAACCAAAACAAATGCAGAACCCCAAAACAAATAAAACCTCACAAAACACAAAGAACAAAAAAGTTCAAACTAACATTTAATCAATCAATCAAACAGTTAAAAGTATAAGCGGGCACGAGGAGACTTGAACTCCTGAATTCCGGCTGTCTTCCAGGATTAGAAGGCTTACGCCCAAGTGTCGGCGCCCTTTCAGGTTTCTGAAATCCTGACTAGGCCAACTACTTATATATAGTGGCAGGCTAGGCAACGTGCCCACCTTAATTTGCAGTGTTTTCATATACGGTTTTTTTGTTTTTTATGTTTATCGGCTTCTTTAAAATATTTATCCATTATGTTTTTCTTAGGGGGTGTAGGTGTTTGTAATTTTTGGTTCTGGCTATGTAACCTGCTAGATCGAAGGTTTTTTTGGCTTTTTGTAGTATTACGCTGTCGCTGGTGGCTGCTACTTGTCCTCTTCTTAGCACTGCGTTGTCGGCCTGTTTTACTACTTGTGCGGTGCCGTTTATGCCGTATTCTTCCATTTTTTTTCTGGTGATTGCGGCGAGTTCCCCGCTTTTGCTTACTGGGCTGTCGAAAAATATTAGTGTTTCTTGTGGGGGGTTTTGTTTTAGTGTTTGCATTATTAGGTTGATTGCTTGGTGTGTTGTTTTTGTTATTTTGTGTTTGCCGAATACTCCTTGGATGTCTCTTACGAATGTGTCGTCGGCGTCGATTAGATTTTTTCCTTTCAACATTGTTTCAAGGACTATGATTACGTTGTATGCGTCTATGGTCAGGGTTTTGTCTTTGAGTTCTTTTGGGGTTACGGTTTTTTCTTTTCTTTCTTTTGCTTCTTTTTGGCTGTAGATTGCTCGGTAGAGGGTGAATCGGTCTTCTTTTTTTAGTTTGTAGTGGTCTCCTACGAAGGTTAGGGTTTGGTCTCTGTTGTAGTTTCTGTTTAGAAGGTATCGTAGGTCCTCAGCTGCTTCTAATATTCTGCGATTAATAAACATGATATACCCTCTTGGATACTTTTTTTAAAACTATCCAAAAAGATTTTTGTTATACATTTCTTATTTTTTAAGTGTTTTCTAATTAATTGTGTGTTTTGATACACAAAGTTTTTAGAATTTCCTCGCAATGTTTTAGTTACCTTATTGTTCAAATGAGGCTTGAGAACGATGATTTCTAAGGAGGAGCTTCGGAAAAAATTTGGCAGAGAACGCTATGAGGTAGAATTTTTTAAGAGCGAAGGCTTTGAGAGAAAACAGTGCCGATCATGTAATGACTGGTATTGGACCACTGGGGATAATGAATTTTGTGGAGACACGAAGTGTGTCGGAGGATACCAGTTTATCGGGCGTAGAGTGGATGGAGGCTGGGATTTTCACGAAGCCGTTAATAATTGGAGTGATTTCTTTGAAAAGAGGGGCCATACAAGAATAGGTGAATATCCTGTTGTTGCTAGGTGGCGAGATGATATTCCTTTCACTATTGCTTCTATTACTGATTTTCAGCCGTACGTGGTTGAGGGGGTTATTGAGCCTCCGGCAAATCCTTTGGTGGTGCCTCAGCCCTGTATACGTTTCGGTGGTAAGGGGTTCAATGATATAGATAATGTTGGAAAGACTGGTAGGCATTTGAGTCTATTTGTTATGGGTGGTCAACACGCTTTCAATTATGATGGAAAGGGTTACTGGATGAATCGGTGCATTGAACTCAACTTTGAGTTTCTCACCAAGTGCCTTAAACTGAATCGGGGTGAGGTGAGTTATAAAGAAGATATCTGGGCGGGGGGAGGTAATTTCGGTCCCTGCCTTGAGGCTTTTGGTAGAGGTTTAGAGATTGTTAATAATGTGTTTATGCAGTACGCGTTTACTCCTGACGGGGGATACAAAGAATTGGACATCAAGGTTATTGACGTTGGTTGGGGGGTTGAACGCATAGGATGGTTCACTCAGGGTTCACCGACCATATATGAGGCAACATTTGGTCCGGTGTTGGACTGGTTGAAGAAGAGCACAGGAGTGTCGGTTGATAAGGATCTTTTGGGGCGTTACACTGTTCTTTCTGGGCTTCTTAATGTGGACGAAGTGGAGAATATCGATAAGGCTAGAAAAGAAGTAGCCAACAAAATAGGTATTAGTCAAGAAGATTTGGAAAAATCATTGGGGCCACTAGAAGCATTGTACGCTATTTCGGATCATACTCGAACACTGGTTTTTGCGGTTGCTGACGGTGGAACCCCCTCCAATGTTGGAGGAGGTTATAACCTACGTATAATCCTAAGGCGTGTACTAAGCCTAAACGACTTATACACTTTTGAGCTGGATTTCCTAGAGCTTCTCCACAAGCATATTGATTATTTGAGGAAGACTTACAAACGTGTAGATGCAGCTTCGGATATTATTAATGACATCTTTAATATTGAGCGTGAAAGGTACTATCAAACATTGGAAAAGGGTAAGAAACACGTAGCAGGGCTTCTCAAAAAGCAGAAGAAACTGGATCTAAGCACCTTAATTGAACTATATGAATCAAAGGGAATTTCTCCAGAGATGGCTCAAGAAATTGCGGAAGATGCTGGAATAAAACTAGAAGTCCCCGGAGACTTTTATGTGCAACTAGGTTCAAAGAAGGAAAGGGTTGATGTTCCTCCGACCAGGGATACTCTATTGGATTCTATCAAGGATTTACCACCAACTAGAACCCTTTATTATGAAAAGCCTTACGCGAAAGAATTTGAAGCTACAATTTTGAAGGTATTAAATTCAAGTGTGGTTTTGGATCAAACTTTATTTTATCCAACAGGCGGTGGAGCAGCCAACGATACCGGGAATCTGAACGGATACAAAGTTATTAATGTAGAAAAGTTGGGTAACGTGATAGTACATAGACTCGATAAACCAGTTGAGCTAAAACCATCGCAACGGGTTAAAGGGAGAATAGACTGGGATAGACGAATCGCTCTCATGAGGCACCATACTTCTACACATGTAGTGAACGGAGCCGCAAAAAGTGTTCTTGGTCCACATGTTTGGCAGGCTGGGGCAGAAAAAACTCCTGAAAGTGCAAGATTAGACATTACCCACTATAAGGCAATAACCTCGGAAGAGATTAGAAAAATAGAAAGAATCGCAAACGAAATAGTCATGGAAAATCGACCAGTTAGAGCAAAATGGATGCGTAGAGATGAAGCAGAGAAAAATTATGGTTTTCAAATTTACCAGGGGGGAGCAGTGCCTGGAAGTAACATAAGAATCATTGACATAGAAAACTGGGATGTTGAGGCGTGTGGCGGTACCCATCTAAAAAGTACAGGTGAAATTGGTCTGATAAAGATTAAAGGGGCAGAAAGAATACAGGATGGCGTTGCCCGATTAGAGTTCAGCGCAGGAGTTCCTGCAATCGAATACGACCAAAAAATCGATGACCTTTTAGAGAAAACAGCTAGCGTCTTTCGTGTCCCTCATAACCAGCTACCAAAAACGGCAGAACGATTTTTTGAAGAATGGAAGCAGAGGGGTAAAGAAATAGAAAAACTGCGTAGCGAGATAGCAGAAATCGAAGCAAAAGAAATTATGAATAAAATCAAAAAAATAGGGGAATACGAATTAATTATTGAAAGAACAAAATTGGGTGTAGACGAGGCAATAAAGGTTGCCAGTAAAATAACAGATGAAAAACCAAACGCAGTAGTGATCTTAACAATGACTAATGAAAAAGTGGAAATAATGGGCATGATTGGAAAATCTGTTAATCTTGATATCGGGGCAATCATTAGGGAAGCATCAAAAATTGTAGGGGGCAGTGGCGGAGGAAAAGGCCGATTGGCCAGAGGGGGTGGTCCAAAAATCGAAAAAACGGAGGAAATGCTAAACAAGATAGAAAGCCTAATAAAACAAAATAAAAGGGGATAAACGGCTTATCTTAATTTTTGGTTCACTGCTTTTTTTACCATTCTATTCAAAATTAAGTGAAGAAGTGTGGTGGACTATCGCTAATTATTCTAATGTTAAAGTTTTAGGTTATTCCTCACTTTAACCGAAGAGTGCTCCGAGACCTGCCACTTCTTCTTTCTTCTCTTCTTCTTTCTTTCCTTCTTTGGCTGGTTTTGCTTCTTTAGTTGCTGCCCCTGTGGGCACCGCCACTGCTGCTGTCGGAGCCGCGGTTTTAATTGCCTCTTCGATATCCACTTCCTCCAATGCGGCGACCAGGGCCTTAGTTCTTGCCATATCGGCTTTGACTCCGGCCGCGTCAAGAACTTTAGCAACATTTTCTTCAGTTATTTTTTTCTCTGCTTTATGGAGAAGCATCGCAGCATATACGTATTCCATTGCTTTCACCTCATAGGGTTATCATAATTCTCCTTGTGGTTGATTTTTTGGATGCTAATAAACCTTCCTTATATCCCTTCTTTTAAACAAATAGCATCCAAGTCCTCAACTTTTTTTATCTTTTTCCTTTTTTGGTTTTCTCAGACTTTGAGGGCTCCTTTTTGGGTTTAGGTTTTGTTTCTTCTACTGCCTTTTTAGGGAATAAACTCGGATCTTTATCATTCAGTTTCATAGCTATGCCTAATGCTTGATCTTCTACCCTTCTTATAATACTTGGGAGAATTTCGGGTATGATTAGATCAGCTTTTATCGCCAGATTTGAAGCCTCTGCATACGCCTTTCTTAATTGTACTTTTATTGTTTCAGGTATTATTATCGACGCGTAGACTGCAAGATTTAATGCTCGAGCATATGCTTCCTGGATTTCCTTTAAGTATTTCTCGGGCTTCGCAGATAAAACATCTTCCGTTAATATCAATCCATCTTCATAAGCTACGCTAAGCGATAAACCAACCTCTATCGGTTCAATGCCCAGTCTTTTGAGAACTAAGGCCAGTTTTTTCGGAATAAAATCTCCAGGTTTTGCCACAACCGTATCTTTTGTTATCCATATAGTCCCAGACTCTACACGAGTAGGAAGCCCCACATCACCTAACTCGCTAATAACGGGACCCGGAGGAAAACCGGTATTCCCTGCAGGTACCAAAATTTCAACTGGGCTTATTGTATCTGGCTTAGCAGCCGTCATGGTCTTACTCTTTGCAAGAATATTGCTTAATTTAAAGGGATTCATGTTTGTGAGTATTAATGCCAATGACCCTTTCACATGCTCTGCCAGTTTATCCGCGTTTTTCTTCTTATCCTTAATCTCATTAAGGCTACGTGTGATTAGTGTGTTTTTCTCCATTTTTATGAGTGCAGTGTCCTTTAGTTTCTTCCTCAGACCCTGTAGCTGCTTGGCACCTATTCCTTCCATATTACTTAGGCCAAAAACTTTGTACTTTTCTAATAAACTTTGAATTTCTTCCTTCCTTTCAACCTTGTATTCCGGTACAGGTCTTCCTCTAGCAGTTACCGCCATTTTAACATCTTCCTTTTAAGTCACTTTAATTGCAGGGCCCATAGTGGTTTTCAGATAAACCGATTTAATATTCCTGGACCCTTTTTCAAATTTACCTTCAATAAAGCTAATAACACTCTGAACATTATCCACGACTTTCTTTTCATCCATCTCCTCATTACCCACCCTCAAGTTTATCATCGGATTATTTCTCATTCTGAGACGTACATTCTTTTTGTACTGATTAATAATCGCACCAATATCCGCGTTCGGGGGAATCGGTTTCGGCATTTTACCCCTGGGGCCTAGCACCGGACCAAGGGTTTTACCCACTTGGGGCATAAGATCCGCACGAGCAACAAAAAAATCATATTCCTGAGCAAGGTTTTTAACATTTTTCTTATTACGTGAAACTTCATCAAGCTCATCTTTATCAATCACGAAAAGCCCAGCCTTCTTCGACCTAACAGCGAGGTCCCCTGCAGCGATAACACAAATTTTTGGATCCCTACCAGACTCGTTCGGAAGCGTTAACTCCGTGTTTAAACGATTCTCCGGCTTCTTTAAATCAACGCCCTTCATAGTAACCGCTAACTCTATGGACTGCACAAATTTTCTTTTCTTCGAACTCTCCTTAGCCTTTTTGAGAGCTTCCAAGACTTTCTTTCTATCCAAAGGCATAACATTTCCCTTCCATTATCGATTAACTTACCTAATCTCACCCATATTTTCAAACCGCTTACAAGAAACCTCAAATCACCCCAAAGGATCCACACCAATCACAAAGAACTACGTCTGGGATAACAATTCACTATAAACTCCTTCCAATACCTCTTTCTGAACCTCTCTAGGATCCTTCCCTTCTACCGTAACCCCCTGCGATATACAAGTACCCAAAACCGTGCGCACCGCCCTATCCAAACTGTTAGCCAAAAGGCTATCACGCTTCATCTTGGCTATCTTCACCACGGACTCCATACTAAGATTCCCAATTATACTCTTCTTGGCCTCCTTACTACCCTTCTCAACACCCAACTCACTAAGAATCAAAGCAGACGTCGGAGGCAAACCTACCTCGACCTCAAAAGTCTTATCGTCAGGATTCACAATCACCGTCACAGGAACCTTTAAACCCTTAAAGTTCGCCGTCAACTCATTAATCCTCTGAACCACTTGGTAAAGATTAACACCTGTAGGACCCAAAGCCGGACCCAGCGGAGGACCAGCAGAGGCCTTACCGCCTTCACACAGAGCTTGCACACTTACTTTTTGCACCATTTTGCATTCCTTCTTTAACATCTTTTTTATTAGGGGGGTTAAATTTTTATTTAATACTCTGCCCGTAGCGAAATTTTTAACCGGATTAATAACTTTTCATACTGTAATCTTAAACTTTTTTGATTGAATTTATACTTCGGAAAACATTTTATCCCAAGTTTAAATATTTTTTGCAATAAACAAAATCTTAAACTTTCCCCCTCTAACATTGCCACTCAAACCGATATCTGGGGTATTTCACCATGCTCTTATAACTAGGTCGACAAGAATTTTTGCCGCGGCTCCTCTAAATTTCTGAACATCAATCTCGGTTCTATATTTTCCACATATACGGTAAGGAATTTAATTACACCTTTAAGGAAATTTTATTTCACTATTATTTGTATATTCCACAAAATATGTCGAAAAAGTGGTGGAAAGAACCTTAAAAAACAGACTATATGTTCTCCCCTTCTCCCTCTCCCTTCTCAACCAGCTTCACATAATCCGCATGAACCTTCACGGGAATTGGGTAAGCGCTCTCGATCAGTTCTAGGACGACTTCCTCTTTGTCAGGGTCTATCCGTGTCACCTTCGCTCTTTCACTTTTGAATGGTCCGCCGATTATTTCTACTATGTCGCCTTTATTGATTCCTTCGGTTGAGGGTTTTGGGATTAGGAATTCGTTGAGTTCATCAATTTCTATTTTGCCCACTACTTTTCCTCTTACGTGGGGTATTCCTGTGATTATCATGTTAACTTCTCTTTGGCTGGGGGCCTCGATGAAGACGTAGCCGTTGAGTGCTTCCGGTGCAAGTACTGCCTTAATGTTGGCTTCGGGATTTCCTTCCACTCTTTTCTCAATTAGTGTGGCTACGCTCTTTTCTTGGGAGATTGTTGTTCTCAGAGCGAATATGCTTGTTTTTTTAGAATCTTTTCCTTGAGAACCTTTGCTTGTTTTTTTAGACATTTTCTTTAACTCATCCTGTTCTTGCTTTATTTTTTCCTCAGATTTATCCTGCGGCGCTGGGGTTGATGATGGGTGTAAGTCCATATACGAAGATCATTGTGATTATGAATGCGATTGCGCCTATTAGGATGATGCCTAGTAAACAGATTCTAATTGTTGCCCACATTTCTTTGCGGGAAGGGTATCTGGCGAGTTTGAATACGCGTCTGGATCTTTTGATGAAACTTATTACGCCCAAGTTTTTAGGCCTCCAACTCTATTCTGTTTAAAATGGTCTTTGTTTCTATTGAATTAAGCTAAATAGGGATTTATCGTGATATCTTTTAAACTTAATTGGTTTTTTATTCTTCTCCAGTTTGTTTTTGGGCAACTTGTTTTTTTCTCCTCTTGGTGTGTGATGAGGGAAAATTTTCGAAGATTTGTGGGTTAGGTGGCACCTAAAATCTAAAAAAAGGGTTGATGATATTTAAAATGGTGGGGCAAACTGAGGGCTGGTTTTTGAATTGGATTATTGGGTTCTATTTAATTTTAATTTTAATTTACGCGTGTTGTAATCACCTCAAGAGTTGGGTTTGTGTTCAATTTTTAATCTTCGAGGTTTTTGATTAATTGTTCAATGTAGGGGAAGGATGCTCCACCGATGACTATTGTTACGTGTAGGGTATCTTTTAGATTTGGGTTAATGAGTGCTCCCCAGATGATTTCACAGTCTTGGTTTACTTTTTCCGATACCCTTCTTACGACTAATTCTGCTTCTCTCACGGTTAGGTTTTGATCACCGCTTATATTTACCAATGCTGCTCTTGCAACCTGAATATTGACGTCTAAGAGAGGATTATTTAATGCCTTTTCAACCGCTTCAATTGCTCTATCCTCTCCGTTTGCCTCTCCTACCCCTATGAATGCTACTCCACTATTCTTGACAACGGTTCTAACATCGGCAAGGTCGACATTCACTAGGCCTGGCTTTGTGACCAATTCGGCCACGGATCTGACTCCTAGTGTTAGGATTTCATCTGCGAGGTTAAAGGCCTCGGTGAGGGATAGGTTGGCTGTTACTTCTAATAGTCGTTCATTAGGTATGATGATCACTGTGTCAGAGGATTTGTGAAGTTTCTTTAGACCGGTAAGTGCGCTCTGCCAGCGTTTTTTGCCCTCTATTAGGAATGGTAAAAAACATATCGAAATAGTAAGGGCTCCAGATTTACGGGCGGTCTCAGCAACTATGGGCGCTGCTCCCGTACCAGTTCCCCCGCCTAGTCCGCATACAGTGAAAACCATATCCGATGAAAGTGCTTTTTTAATCTCCTCTAAACTTTCTTGAGCGGCTGCCATACCAATTTCTGGGTTATTTCCTGCTCCAAGTCCACAGGTGAGTTTTTTACCTATCAACAGTTTGTAGTGTGCATTTGTATAGAGCAGATCCTGTGCATCCGTGTTTACCGCTATAGTTTCAATGTCCTCCACGTTATTCTCCATTAGGCGGCTGACTGCATTGTTACCCGCTCCTCCAACGCCAAAGACTTGCACTTTCACTTTGTTCTGGTTGAGTATTTCACAGAGTTGCTGATCAACAGTCTCGGAGTTGAATATATCTTTATAACTCTGGTTGTTGGTGGCGTCCTCAGAAACCGGATTCATGACCTTCACTCTCTACACATTAGAGAATTCATACGCTCTAAAATAAAAACTATTAATGATACCCACGTATCATGAACGTAGTATGTGAATCACACCCTAACAAAAATAAGATATGTTAGCAGAAAAGAATCTATAAAACTCAGTTTACAATACTTTAATAATCAAATAAATTAGTTTATCTAGTCAAAATAGTTAGTTGGGACCTTTTTGATACTTATTGTGTGTTCTGTTAAGGACCCCGCCGGGATGAATATTTCTGAAAGACTTAGAGAAAAAGCTGTTCTCCTTGAATACGAGCCAGAAGAAAGAGAAGATAAAAGATGGGTGGGGAAAATCGCTAAAAACGATGTACTCTTGGTGCACCGTCAAGAAGATATTCTATACTGCAACGATTTGGAAAAAATATATGATCCTGAGCTAATAATCTTTGCAAGTAGACATAGTAGTACTACTGGGGAACCAACACTAACGGTACACGTTTCGGGAAACTTTGGTGAAGCAAAATACGGCGGGTTGCCAAGAACCTTATCAATAGCACCCCCTCACCACTTGAAAGCCGCCTTATTAAAACTGTTTGAGATAAAAGACGAGTTAGGACTAGAATACGGAGTTTCTCAAGAACAGACACACCACGGTCCGACACCATTATGTCCCTCATTCTTTATTGAAATCGGGAGTTCTGAAAAACAGTGGAAGAATGAAACTGCGGGTTTAGCCATCGCTCAAACAATAATTCATGTCCTAAAGGTCGAGGGGAGAGATTGGAGCATAGCAGCAGGTTTCGGGGGCGGCCACTACGCTCCAAAATTTTCTAAAATTAATTTATAGCGCTCCACAAAAGTAATGCGAGTTTTTAT
>DXJA01000123.1 GCA_019056875.1 Candidatus Jordarchaeum madagascarense | reverse complement strand
TGCCTGCTGCGCCCCGTAGGGCCTGGGGCCTTGTCTCAGTCCCCATCTCCGGGCTACCACTCCCGTGGCCCGTACTGATAATCGGCTTGGTGGGCTTGTAGTGTAACATTCCTCCAACACGGTTGATTGTCCAGCTTGTGGGCAGTCAACTTTTTGTGTTGGATGTGAAGGATTGTTTCACCTCTACCCCACCAACAACCTAATCAGACGCAGTCTCATCCTCAGGCGACGCCAATGAGCATGCCACTGGAGTCTTTTGGGGGATACACCGTTCCAGGCCGAATCCTCTATCGGGGATTATCCTCAGTTTCCCGAGGTTGTCCCCGTCCTGAGGGTGGATTGACAACGTGTTACTGAGCAGTGCGCCACGTCTCAACATGGCTTGAGGCGTACGACTTGCATGGCTTAGTCTCAACCCGATAGCGGTCAAGTCCGGCAGGATCAACCGGTTTTGTGGGGCTGGTTTCGCAAGGCTTTTTGGGGTCCAGCTTGTTTTGCGTTGGTTTTGTTGAGCCTTTTTTTGGGTTCGAATCTTTCCGACGTTTTCACGCCTAGTTTTTCGAATCTTCATTTTTGGTTTTTTGCCATAGCGGAATTTTTGCGATCCTTCATAGTTGGTGCTTCGACCATTGCTCGGGATCGACGCCGGTTGCTATGGCCTTCGGAAGGGTTTCCGCAATTATGCTTTCGGATTGTGTTAATATAACTTTTTCGGTTTTTGCCATTGTTGTGTGTATGCCTTGGGGATTGAATAGTGTTTTTGGCGTTTTTTTGTTTTTGGAGGTTGGGATAATGTGGTAAAAAGGGGGCGGATTATTTTTCTTTTGTGTTTTTATTTCTTTGTGACTTGTTTTTCTAGGATTGGGGTGTTATTTAGAAGTAGTTGGTGGGCCCGCAGGGATGTTCGGAGCCTGAGTGATAGGTCTTTCGAACCCTGGACCAACAGGTCTCTCAGTGGCCATATGAGCTTCGACGTTTTTCTGGTAGAATTCTGTCGCTCTACCAGGTTTCTCGGAAATTTTTTTTCCTCTGAGCTACGGGCCCTTGTTTTTGTTTTTATGGGTTTCGTGTGGAAATGTTGTGGTAGTTAGTTGCAATTAATATAAGATAAATTTTTTGCTTTTGTGGTTGGGATTCAATTTGTTTTACTAGTTTGGACAATTTTTTTGGGGGTTTTTACATTTTTTGGTGTTGTACCGCTCTGTGCTAATGGGTTTGGGTGGGGTTGTTTTTGCGTATTGTTTTTATAACTTCTTATTGATAATGTAGGTTGGTTTTGTTTGGTATTGTTGATTTGTGGGATGATATTTTTATATGGTTTGGTGGTTTTGTTTGTTATTGTTTTTGAGGGTTGTGTTGTGTTTGTAAAGGATTTGAGTGTTCCAGAGGTTGTTAAGAGAGTCTTGTCTGAGTTGGGGTATGATTCGTTGTATCCTCCTCAGTCTGATGCTGTTGAGGCAGGTGTTTTGGATGGTGGGAATTTGGTTTTGGCTATTCCTACTGCTTCTGGAAAGACTCTGATTGCAGAGTTGTGTATGGTTAAGAGTGTGCTTAATGGGGGGAAGGCTGTTTATCTTGTGCCTTTGCGTGCTCTTGCGAGTGAAAAGTTTGAGGATTTTGCTAAATGGGAGGGTTTGGGGATTAGGGTTGGTTTGTCTACGGGGGATTTTGATTCTTCTGGTTCTGAACTTGGAAGGTTTGATATTTTGGTGTGTACTAATGAGAAGGCTGATTCTCTGTTGAGGCATCATGCGGATTGGATTTCTAAGATTTCGGTGATTGTTGCGGATGAGGTTCATTTGATTAATTCTGTTGATCGTGGTCCGACACTTGAGGTGGTTCTTGCACGTTTGCGGCAGGTGAATCCCTCTGCGCAGATTATTGCTCTTAGTGCGACGATAAGTAATGGGCATCAACTTGCGGAGTGGTTGGGTGCTAAACTGGTCTTGAGTGATTGGAGACCGGTGATTCTGAAGGAGGGAGTTTTCTATAATGAAGTTATTAGTTACTCTGATGGTAGTTCACACATCGTTCCTTTGATAGATCCGGAGTTTTCAATCTGTTTATCTATTGATACAATAAAGGGTAGGGGGCAGGCGCTGATATTTGATTCTACTAGAAGAAACGCGGTTTCGATAGCAAGGCGCCTTTCAAGTATTTTGTCCAGTTACCTGAATAAAGGTGAGAGGAGGGCGCTTAACGGGGTGGCTCAGGAGATACTTCGTGGTGGAGAAGTTACGCAGATTTCAAAGCAGCTCGCGTCTTGCATTGAGGGGGGTGTAGCTTTTCACCATGCGGGTCTTAATTACGGTCAGAGAAAAATTGTTGAGGAGCATTTTAAGAAAAATTTAATAAAAGTGGTTTGTGCAACTCCTACTTTGGCTGCGGGTGTTAATCTTCCAGCTAGAAGGGTGGTTATTAGAAATTATAGAAGGTATGATTCTAACTTTGGTTATAGGTTGATTCCGGTTCTCGAGTATAAGCAAATGGCGGGGAGGGCTGGGAGACCGAAATATGATATTGAGGGAGAGGCAGTTCTTATAGCGAAAAGTGCGGGTGAAGAAAATTTACTTAGGGAGATGTATATTGAGGGGGCTCCTGAGACTATTGAATCAAAATTGGCTTCAGAGTCTTTTCTCAGGACTCAGGTACTTGCTACCATTGCTTCGGGTTATGCGAGTGATCGCGTGGGGATTATGAATTTTCTAGGAAAAACGTTCTATGCTTATCAGTTCGGTTCAGATTTTATTGAGATAATTCTTGAAGGCATTCTTACTTTTCTGTTTTCGGAGGGTATGATTGAGTCTCGAGAAAATGTTTTGGTTGCTACGCTTTTCGGAAAAAGAGTTTCCGAACTATATATTGATCCTATGTCTGCGGTACTTATTAGAGACGGGTTAAAGTTAAAGGCGGAGCAAACCACTGATGTGGGATATTTGCACCTAATTTCTAGTACACCTAACATGCCACGCCTTTATCTTGGAAGAAAAGATTATAAAGAACTGGGGTTTTTCGCCGATGAACACAAATTCGAACTTCGTGCAAATCCTCCGAATGAATATGATGATCCGAGCGATTATGAATGGTTTTTGTCCGAGTTGAAGATGACTTATTTGCTTGAGAGATGGATTAATGAAGTCTTGGAGGATCAGATTATTTCACAATTTAACGTGGGTTCAGGGGATATTCTTAGGTTTGTAGAAACTGCGGATTGGTTACTCTACGCGACATACGAAATTGCAAAGTTATTAAAAATTAAGGAAGAATTACCCTATATCCAACGCCTCAGGTTAAGGCTAAATTATGGGGTGAAAGATGAGCTTTTGGAGCTGGTAAAACTCGCGGGAGTGGGGAGGATAAGGGGGAGAAGATTGTTCGATGCTGGCCTAAAAACCATTCATGATTTAGCTACTGTAGAAGTCGAAGAATTATCAAAAATCCCCACAATAGGCAAGGAATTAGCCAAAAAAATTAAAAAGCAAGTGAGGGATATAACCGAAAATAATACAGACACTGACGCCCCCATTTTAACTAATGGGCAAACATCGCTAACCGATTTTAAATAAATGAAAGGAATATGAGGACATCTTGAATAGAAAAAATTTCTGAATTTTATTTTTTTACTAGATTATTTATTAACGACTTGCTTTTTCAATATTCCATATTGGGGCGTTGGCATGTTCCATTTGTAAAACGTTTTCTCATGGCGCGGGTTTAGAAATTCCAGTAAGGTTTTAGTTCTATCTTGATTTCTCTTATTAGCCGTTGTACCTCTTCTCTAGTTCTTGGATCTGGTTCTGGTGAGTCATCCTCTAAGAATTCCCCTAAATCTGCCATGTGAGAAATCACGTTAAACATGCTTCGTGGAATGGCCTCAAGATTATACCCTCCTTCAAGGAGCACAGCAACCTTACCATCACATTTCTGTTTAGCAACATCCAAGATGGTTTCCATTATTTTTCCATGTCCAACAGAACTGATATTCAAGGAGGTCAACATGTCAGAGTAGTGGGAATCAAAACCTGCTGAAACCAGAACAAATTCGGGATCATATTGATCTGCTAGGGGATAGAGCAATTCTCGAAGCGTTAAAAGATAAGTTTCATCATCTGTTCCCCAAGGAAGCGGTACATTTACAGTGTACCCCTTACCTTCTTTTTCTCCGATTTCTTTGTACCAACCAGATCCAGGATATATTCCCCACTGCTGTAATCCAAAATATAAAACATCAGGACTATCGTAAAAAGAGTCCTGAGTACCATTCCCGTGATGAGCATCAAAATCAACTATAAGAATCCTCTTAATTCCCCAATTTTTTATCATGTACCGAGATAAAACTGCTATGTTATTAAAAATACAAAAACCATGCCCGTGACCATAAGTTGCATGATGCCCGGGGGGCCTTACTAATGCAATACTATTGTTAACTTCACCTTCCCGGATTTTTTCGGCGGCTAATAATGCTCCCCCCACAGCTCGAAGCGCTACA
>DXJA01000122.1 GCA_019056875.1 Candidatus Jordarchaeum madagascarense | reverse complement strand
TTGCTGTTTATCTTTTTATAATCTCAGCTCCAACAATTATTCTATTCTACTTTATCGCCTGGAAAAACAGAAGCGGCAGATCACTGGGATTCGCACTCGGACTCACAGTGCTAAACCTCAACCTGGTTACAGGTGTAAATGAAGAGATATTAGCCACAACAACCTTTGTAGCAATGGTTTTATTTGCTCTAGGAATCTTCGGAACGCTAGACGAGATTATAAAAATGATAAAACAAGAACCCACGGAAGTAGCCGCAAAAAGTTAAGAAATCCTAATACCAGTATCCTTCTTTTCCCACTTTTAATCTTTTAATCTTTTAATAAAATCTCAAAGAAGGAGAAGGATGGGAATGAGTGCCGAAGCGAAAATTGTTAGTTCCATAGTTCAGAAATATATGGAAATAACCAAGCGTTCCAAACAAAGATTTGATGAAGCTTGGAAAGTGATGCCGGGGGCGAATACCAGAATAGCTGTATTCATGATGCCCTACCCTGCGTACATAAAGGGTGGTGACGGAACGCGTATTTGGGATATAGACGGTAACGAGTACATAGACTTTAACTTTAACATGACCTGCCTTGTTCTAGGTCATAAACATCCAAAGGTTTTAGAAGCCATTAATAAGCAGGTAGAGTACGGCACCTCTTTTGGCGGCCCTACAGAGCACGAGGTCGAACTGGCTAAGAGACTGATTGACCGAATACCCAGTGCAGAACAGGTAAGATTTACTCCCTCGGGAACCGAAGCAGTACATCAGGCCACCAGACTGGCACGGACTTATACCAAGAAGGATAAAATAATAAAGTGTGAGGGAGCCTACCATGGGACCTGGGATGCAATAGACATCAGCGTCTTTCCCACACCGGAGGAGCAAGGCCCACCCCACAGCCCGAACAGGGTGCCCTTCAGTAAAGGAATACCCCAAGGAGTAATCGACAACACACTGGTTGTACCATTTAATAATATTGACCTCATGGAAAAGACTATTGAAAAGCACAAGAACGAGTTAGCCGCGGTTATCTTAGAACCCATACAGAGAGGTTACGAACCCAAGGAAGGATACCTCAAAGCCGTACGCGAAATAACCGAGAAGTACGGAATTCTACTTATTTTTGATGAGGTTGTATGCTACCGGGTGAGCCGAGGGGGAGCACAGGAACTCTACGGGGTAACACCGGACATCACGACTCTGGGTAAGCTCATCGGTGGCGGGTTTCCCATTGGAGCCTATGTTTCAAGCAAGGAAATCATGAAACAATTTTCCTTCGAATTAGAGGAGGGTCCACAGTTATTCTTCTCGGGAACCTTCAACGCCTTCCCCCTAGCAATGGTTGCAGGCGCTGCCACCCTAGACGTTTTAACCCACGACATTTATGAGAAAATGAACAAACTCGGTGAAGAAATGAGAGCGGGGCTGTCCGAAATCCTGAGCGACCAAAACATTGAGGCTCACGTAGGCGGTGTGGGCTCATTCTTCCACATTTTCTGGACAAAAGAAGAAGTGGCCGACTACCGTACTCTAAAAACCGCCGACACCCGATGTCAAAACTACTTCGACTTGGACTCACTAACCCGTGGTATTTACTACCGGGATCATCCCAACGTATCAGCAGTAACCACAAGGGATGACGTAAAGAAGGCTCTAGAGGCTGCGCAACAGAGCATAGAATTGTTAAAACCGGTTATAAAAGAAATCTCACCAGAATTGATCTCGTAGCAATCCAAAAACATCTATCTATTACTTGTTTTTCTCTTATTTTTTAGATTCTTTCTGCATTTCTGGAGATTGAGGTTGCACTGCAATTATATTTTTCTGTCTTAATTAAAAAGGAGGGTAAAGGGTTTATTTGGATTCTTTGAAGTATTTCATTACTTCTCCTAGACTCGAGTAGGAGCTTCTAACCTTGTTCGGGTCTCCGAAGTATGTTTCGTTCCACACCACCCAGTGACTCATCCCCAATTTGATAAACTGGTTCAGTTTCTCGATCACCTCTTCGGGGGTTCCCCAAAGATAACTCTCCTGGACAACTTCTAATGGGACTTTTTCAATTGCATCTAATGCTTCCTTTTTTGACAGTCTCGAGGGTACGAAATCGGTTAGACCGTAATACTTCTTTCCGAGAGGATGCTCATATCCGTACTTTTCGAATACTTCTGAGGGGGTGGCGAGCGAGCGGGCCTTGATTAGTGGCGCTTGCATTAACCGTATGCATTCGTCGTGGTCATCGTCAATGATTAAACTGGTATAGAGACCCTTTGTGATATTGTCATAGTTTCTGCCAACCTTTTTTGCAGCGTCTTTCATTATCTGGAGTCGATTTTTGTAACTGTCCAAATCAATCATAAAGGGCAGCCAGCCGTCAGCGTATGTTCCCACAAGCTTAGCCATTCGTGGCCCTCCACCACCAATATATATCGGAGGCCTACCCTTTAATGGTGGGAGCTCAAACACTGCTTCTCTTAGGGTCCAGAATTTCCCGTCAAAGTTCAGGAGCTCGTCTCTTTCCGAGTTCCAGCAGAGGCGAATAATCTGTAAAGCCTCCTCAAGCCTGCTAACAATTTTCTCATACTTTAGTCCATAGGGTTCCACGTTTTCTTTTTCTCCTGCTCCAATTCCGAGAATGCACCTGCCATTGGTGATGTGCTCAAGGGTTGCAAAACTCTGGGCGAGCATGGCGGGGTGATGCCTAATCGGCTCAGTCACGCTGGAACCGATAAGGAGAGTGCTCGTGGTTGAGGCGGCAAGAGCGATTGATAGAGTTGTTTCAAAGAAGACGTGGGGACTTAAATCAGCAAAAAAACCCGCAATCTCCGGAGTCCAAATGCTCTGAGGATACCACCCCATCAGGTGATCCGGGAACCAGATGGAGTCATATCCCCTCTCTTCAAGCCTCTTCGCCTGCTCCGGAATACGCTCTATGGGTGGAAAAGTCGGACCGACTGTACCAATTTTCAGCATTTTGCTTCCTCCATTTATTCACCTTAAAGCCTATTGCAACTAACAACAAATCTTTTGGTAGTTAAATTTTCCGCAATCCTTAACCGGCATCAACAATTAATCTTTTCCAATCTTAAAAAATTTTATTGAAGAGCAAGCTATCATCCAGATCTCACCAGCTAAGGGCGACCGGAGGACCATATGGGAGGGCTTTAAAGAGTTAAAAATGGCCGCAAACATAGGAACAAAGAACAGAAAAGTATTATTCTCGATTAATCATCGAATATACCCACAAAGCGCTTGTTAACACATGTGCAGTTTTATTTCATTTTTAACCCTATTTTTGAATATTTTTTGCACCCTAAAGCAGCTCAACCCAAAACACTTAGTTTACCCAACAGAAAAAAGAGCCTAAAAGAACCTGAAAAAATCCCTAAAAAGAAAACAAGACTAAAATAATAGATAAAAAG
>DXJA01000121.1 GCA_019056875.1 Candidatus Jordarchaeum madagascarense | reverse complement strand
TATAAAATTATATGAAATGACGGTTGAAGTCTAACACTGGGGTAAATAACATAAATTTGAATAAATTTGGGATAACTCGGGGAAATTTAAATATTCTCGCATGTTAATATTCTATTGGTGTTCTCGTTGTCTCAAGATTTAATTAAGATTATTAAGGAAGTTACTATGCTGGACGATGTTGACGAAGCCTTAACTCTCGTTTTGGGGGAGTACATTGTTCAGAGGATTTCTGAGTGTAGGGCTGATGTTAAAAAGTTTGAGGAAAAGTACGGTATGTCATTTGAAGAGTACGAAGAGAGACTCGGTGTAGATATTGATTTGTCCCATGAGCATGAAATGGATTATGCCCTGTGGGGCGCACTGCTAGATGAGCTTGAAGAGTTGGAAAGACGGTTAGGGCAGCTAAAATGGAAATCAGAGAATTCATAGATAACATATTGGAAACAGCGAGAAGTTTCCCGTGGATAAGGCGCACAGAGGTCAACTCCACAATAGCCTATGCACGAATCCGGCTATGGCTCAACAACTCTTATGTGGATGTCTTCTACCGCAGAAAAACCCAAAACACTTCCTATGCCTACATTGAGGAGGGAGAAAGAATTTTTGGAGCTAACAATATGAAAATAGGGTGGCACATCCATCCCTTTGGAGAAACCGACAAACACCTGCCGATAAACCAGATGACTTTTGAAGAATTTCTAAAAACTCTCGAAAAGGAACTTAGAAGCAGAGATAAACTCTAGGGCAAATCTGATTACTTTCTAAAACTTAGAAAAGATGTTCTGTTTTTTAAACATTGCAAACAGTTAATATTGTCATCTTTTTTTGGGTAAGTTTATTTTAAAAGTTTTATTTCTCTTAAAATAATTCGAGTAATTTGAACAAGAGTTTATAATTATTATTGAAATGGGTTAGAATTCCCCTCCAGATTTTTTGAATACTATTTTTATGTGAAACAGTATTTTGTTAAGAGGTAGTCTTTTCTAAATTGGATTACTTCTTCCTTTATTTTTTCGGCGTTTTCGCCTTTTATTACTACTCTGGTTATTAGATTGGCGATGTGGTCCATTTCGCTTTCTTTCATTCCAGTTCTGGTGCATTCTTGGACTCCCAGTCTGAGTCCCGAGGGGTTCTCCGAGTCTTCATCTTTGTCCCACGGTAGGAGATTTTTGTTGCAGATTATGTTTGCTCTTTCCAGTGTTTCAGCTACACTTTTTCCGCCTTTGTTCTCTCTCACATCGATTGCAACTTGGTGAGACTCTGTGAACCCTTTGTGTTCGCATAGGACTCGGAACCCATTTTCGTATAGGCTGGCTGCCAGTTTCTTGGAGTTCTTTACTATTTGATCCGCGTATTCTTCACCGAACTCCAATGTTTCAATCAGAGTTATCGCCAGGGGGGGAAGTCGGAAGAGATGATGATTGGAGACTAAGCCGGGTAAAATCGCTAGTCCTACCTTTTTTGATATCTCTTTGTTGTCCGTAAAAACCATTCCTCCCTGCGGACCAGGAAAAGTCTTATGGCTTGAGGAGGTAACCACATCAACTCCCTCTCTCAAGGGGTCTTGAAACCTTTTTCCCGTAATCAACCCTAAAACATGGGCCGCATCATACACTATTCTCGTACCATCTAGCAATTCT
This sequence comes from Candidatus Jordarchaeum madagascarense, assembly GCA_019056875.1. Taxonomy (GTDB): domain Archaea; phylum Asgardarchaeota; class Jordiarchaeia; order Jordiarchaeales; family Jordiarchaeaceae; genus Jordiarchaeum; species Jordiarchaeum madagascariense. The sequence goes on along the minus strand of DXJA01000121.1, from coordinate 1,186 downwards.
TTAATCTCTTTTAGGGGATAGGGGAATAGGAACAGGCTTCCTCCAAGGATGATTAGTTTGATTTTTTCTTCTCTAATGAGCAGTTTGAATTTTTCCAAGTCTATGTTCATTTCTTTATGGTCGAATGGTATGTTTAAAATTTTTAGACCTCTTACTCCTGCAGCTCCATACCCAGAGTGACTGATGTGCGCCCCGTCGGGAACCCTTAGATTGGCTATTTTATCACCCGGTTTTGCTAGGGCTGTAAAAACACTCAGATTTGCAATCACACCGGATACTGGACGGGGATCGAAATACTTGCATTGGAAGAGTTTCTTACCCAAATCGGTTACTAGGGTTTCAATCTCATCAACGTACTTTGTTCCCTGATAGAGTCTCTTGTAGGGTAGGCCTTCGGCGTATCTGTGCATCATGTCGGAACTGAAGACGGATATTGCGAGGGGGCTCATTATGTTTTCGCTTGCGATTAGATTAATGCACTTGTCTCTTCTCCAAGTGTTTTGTTTCTTTACTATACTCATTGTTCTCTTAAGTTCAGACTGGTACACAGTTAATCTCTCCGATAAAATATGAGAATAGGAGAGATTAAAAGAAATAGACATTAAAAATATATCTCTTAAAAAAATATGGAGTTAACCAACTTTACGTATGAGTGGTCTTGTTTCAGAGTTGTTTTTACGGAGTGAATCAGAATAAATACGTTTGGAATACTATCCATACGACAGAAACGAGGACATTGTTCTGATCTACTCTTTCGTAAAAGTTTAGAAATTACGATTTTTCTAAGGGTGTGTGTTATTTATAAAAAGAAATAGTTATTATACGTTTATTTGTAGAACGTTGTCTTTATCGTACGGATTGAAATTTCCGCAGTTATTGCAGATGTACCCTCTAGTATAACATTCCTCACACTCGCAATTGAGCTTGTTGAAGGAAGCACATTTTTCACATAACACATAGACGCTTTTCATTCGCAAAAACTCCTATACAGTTTTTTGGTAGGTTTTCAATTTTTTGGGAGTTCTTTTCTCGTTCAGTTAATTTTTCAAGGAGAAATGGGATTTCTTGAGGATGATTTTTTTCGCTATCCCACACTTTTCGATTAGTGATTTCGATGTTACTTGTTTGAGGTTAGTTGAAACCTATTTTCTGTGTTTTTACTATTTTAATTATTGTTTTTCTATTT
>DXJA01000525.1 GCA_019056875.1 Candidatus Jordarchaeum madagascarense | reverse complement strand
CCGCCTTCCGCACGGCATTACTAGAATCCCCCAGCAACTCAATCAAGGAGTACACAGACTCCTTCGAGACAAAACCCCTCTCAGCGTACCAGCCGAGAGCCGCAGCAGCGCTCCTGCGCAAGTATTCGTTTTTGTCCTCCAACAGTTTTGCCAGTTTTGGTAGGGCAGATTCATCCACAAGTCCCCTCTCAGCGTACCAGCCGAGAGCCGCAGCAGTATTCCCACGTACATATTCATTTCTGTCTTCTAACAGTTTTGCCAGTTTTGGTAGGGCAGATTCATCCACAAGTCCCTCAACAGCGTAACTGCTGAGAGCCGCAGCAGTATTCCCACGTACATATTCGTTTTCGTCCTCCAGCAGTTTTTCAAGCCTTGATGGAGCAGATTCATCTGTAAGCCCCCTCTCAGCGTACTCGCTGAGGCTGTATGCGGCTTGTGCTCGTTTTTTGGGGCTTGTGTCTGATAACTGGTTTATTAGTTTTTTTAGTTTGCTACCCATTCCTTCACTCTCACTCGCTTTGGTGTTACTTAATAATAGTTTTAGTACCGTTTTATTGAAATATTTTTTCTTAAAGGCTCCATTCTTGAAAGTTTATACGATTTGCTAACCAGCACCTCATATTCTTCACGTGTAAAGCTTTTGATTCTCCTTTTGTTTCAGGTTCTGCGTCCATCGCTTGATCTCTCCTTCCATGCCGTAGCATCTTTACGAATTTCATGTTCTTCTCAGTAGTACAGTAAGCCTGCCAGTGTCAAACTTGTCTATCTCGCCAATCAGATTCTTAAGAGCCATCCTTTCAGGCTCAGAGGTCTTTCACTGGAACCCGGAGGTTTAGGAGGCTCCACGCGTTTAACTGGAAGAGGCCCCGGCCGCGATTTTCTAATATAGGCAAGTACTAAACCCACCAACACAACCGCAACCAAACCCAGAGCCAAGTAAACTAGATTTAACCTGCCCTGTGTAAGTTGGAAAAGCAATATGAGCATTAAATAAGGAGGAATCTTTCCTGAAGGTAAAGTTCCGAGGATTGCGAAGTGAGTTAGATGATCCATGTGTGCGGTTACGATGTTGTTTTCTGTGTCCACTGTGCTTGGGATTTTAACCCAGTTTCCAGAGGTTTCGTTCCAGTACCATATTGCCAGAGTTTTCATTAAGGCCGATTCCTGTGACCTCTTGGTCGGTGTAGTGTATGGTGATGGTGATTCCCTGAATTGCAGTGGTGTCATTTACTACGATGGAAACGTATCGTCCTAGAAAGACTAAACCAGACGGTGGACTACCCCCTATGTTCTCTATAATTTTTACGATGCTGAGTGAAACGGGTTTGGTGAGATTTAGGGAGAGTTCGACGCCCATCGAGGCGGAGGCGTTCACCTGTTGGTTTGGGCCTGCGCCGATTTCAGTTGTAATGGTAGCCTCTACAAGTGTCTGGTTCACAATAATGTGTCTTAATGCGAAACTAGTTAGTCCAGATTTGTCTTGGATGGTGATGTTTACCCAGAAATCACTGGTGGGAATCGCCGATTTGTTCATAAAGCTGAAGACACCAGCATCACCGAGGTTGGATGATAATAAGTCAAAACGAGAATCATTGCAAGCAATACTTTGGAAGCCACTGCCTGTACAGTTAAAGTAGCCAATAATGTAGATAGAACCAAAGTTGATTGAAGAATCACTAAAGGGGACGGTGATGGAAACAGTTGGGGCAGCTCTCCCAATGAAGATTTCGGTGTGAGGGGTGGACATGTTGACTGTTCTTGGGTTGCTTAGGAAGGAGAAACTTTGATGATACACCTCAGCGTTTGTGGCGCTATCGCTCATTGTGTCGTTTGTTGTGAATGTCATATAGGGGACAGCAATCCAGGGGGTGAAACCGTTCTGATCGGTTGTGAGGTTTGAACCCCCATACCAGAGGGTGGCATATATAACCGTTCCGTCGGTCTCAACCCGAACGTCTACGCCAAGAATTGGTGAACCGGTAGAATCCCTGACTTCTATTCGCAAGTAGTTCGCCACGACACTGCTGGTAAAATCGTTATTAATACTGTCGGAAGACCAAAAATACGCCGGGTTACAGTTTATGACGGTGTTGTCCGTAAGATTGTTGTCCGAGCTGGAGGACAGCTCAAAGCCATCGTAGGTATTGTTCGCAGCGGTGTTACGTGTAATATTGTTGTTTGAACTAGAAACTATGAAGAAGCCGATATTGTCGCCATTTGTGGCAGTGTTACCCCAAAGTGTGTTGTATGAGCCGGAGCCCAGGTAGAATCCGACTCCGGTGTTGTTTGTGGCGATGTTTCCAGTAAGATTGTTGTAAGAGCAAAAGGACAGAGAGAAACCTCCTCCGCCGTTGTTTTTGGCGAGGTTATTTGTAAGATTGCTGTAGGTGCAATAGTATAGGCTGAAACCATCGTAGGTGTTGTTGTAAGCTGTGTTACCCGTGAGAGTGTTGTTTGAGCTAGAGTCCAGGAGAAAGCAGTCGCCGCCGTTATTTGTGGCGTTGTTGTTTCTTATAGTGTTGTGGTGTGCGTCGTATAATATGATTCCGTGGTAATTGTTTGTGAGAGTGTTGTTCTCCAAGATTGTGTTGTTTGTGTTTATCCAGAGCCCCCAATCATACGGGCTGGGAGGATCGGTAATATGTCTATATCCGCAGTAATGCAGTTCACTGTTATTCATCTGGAAAGTTGCACCGGACTTCACTTGGAAGAGGAATCTGTAGTCTGGATTGTAGGCTGTGATAATTGAGGCGTCGTTTATGGTGTTGGGGTTTCCATCGATGTCACTTATATACAGTGCTCCCCCGCTCTGAACCTCTATATGGTTTGAACCGTTAGCGGTGCAGTTGACCCTTAAGGTGACACTGATAAGTGTTAAGCTTCCTCCATTAGCGATTGTCAGGTTTCCGTTCAGAATAATCTCAACGCCTGTTCTAATCCAAGCTTCAGTTATTATGGTTTCTCCCCAGACCTCAATAGTTGCGGTGGTAGTTGCGGTGAAGGTTTCGGTGTGGGAGGTGGACATAGTAACTGTTCTTGGATTGTTTAAAAAGAAGAAGTTTTGATGGCGTACCTCAGCAATTGTAGCGTTATCGCTCATTGTATCGTTTGTTGTGAATGTCATATAGGGGACAGCAATCCAAGGAGTGAAACCGTTCCCATCAGTTGTGGAGTTTAAACCCCCATACCAAGGCGTAGCGTATACAACCCTTCCATCAGTCTCAACCCGAACATCTGTTCCGGGAATTGGTGAACTAGCAGCATCTTTGACTTCTATTCGCAAGTAGTTCGCCACGACACTGCCGGTAAAATCGTTATTAATACTTTCAGAAGACCAAGAGTACGCTTGGCTACAGTTTACGGCGGTGTTGCCCGGAAGTTTATTGTTAGAACTATTGTACAGGCGGAAGCCGATGTTGCCGTTATTTGCGGCGGTGTTGCCCGAAAGATTGTTGCTTGAGCTAGAGGAAAGCTGAAAGCCGTTGACGGTGTTGTTTGTGGCGGTGTTTCCCGAAAGAGTGTTGCTTGAGCTGTTGTACAGGTAGAAGCCGTTGTTGTTGTTTGTGGCGGTGTTACCGGTAAGATTGTTGTTTGAGCTAGATGTTAGGCCGAAGCCATCCAAGACACTATTGTTTGCAGCCATGTTGCCCGAAAGATTGTTGTACGAACTGTACAACAGGTAGAAGCCGCAACTGTTGCTTGTGGCGTTGTTGTCCAAAAGAGTATTGTACGAGCTGTCCCACAGGTAGAAGCCGTTGTTGTTGTTTGTGGCGGTGTTACCGGTAAGATTGTTATTGTTTGAGCCAGAGTACAGCAAAAAGCCGTAGGTCCACCCTTCAACTTTGACGTTCTTGATGGTTACGTAGGCTCTGCCAGTTAAGTCGAAGCCGGTGCCGGATCCGGGACCTTGTAGTGTGTAGCCGTTTCCATCGATTACTATGTTGTCAGCGGTCACAACTATTGGTTCAGATATGTTTCCGGTAAATGTGTAGTCGGACGAGATGTAAAGGGTCTTTTCTTGAATGATGTCGTGATGGTCTTGGGAGATGCCTTGAACGTATTCGTAGATTAGCGGATTCATGTTCTGGTTCTGGCTTTGGATTGAGGTAACTGCGAGGATTGTTGCTGTGAGGAGAATAGCTGCTAAAGCTAGTGTTTTTACGGTTTTCTTTCTTATCTTTATAATCCTCAAATTCATCCCCCGCTAGTTAACGCGGTTTCATTTCGACTAGGATTACGTTGTAGCAATTGTTAATGGTCTTTTAATACTTTACTTTTATAAATATGTTAT
>DXJA01000120.1 GCA_019056875.1 Candidatus Jordarchaeum madagascarense | reverse complement strand
TCCTTGAGTAATTATCTCCCTTATTAATGGAATGGAAAAGTTAATTAAAGACACCCACAAGAAACTTGGTGAAAAACAGGGAATACCCCCCTTAAGTTTGAATTGGAAGCCCAAGAAGATAAAGTGAGTAAAAATGTCTATCAACGAAATTTCAAATCAAATAGAAAAGTTAAGAAAAGAGGGTTTTCTTCCAACATCCCTAATTGATGAACTTGAAAAGAATCTGAAAGCCAGAAGTGATGACGATAATTTAACACCGAAAAAGGTTAAGAAAATAGTAGAAGAAATCAAAAAGGCGTATTTTCAAGTTTTGGTAGAGCCCGAAGAAGCGGTAGGCACAGTCGCGGCGCAGAGTTTAGGAGAACCTGGCACGCAGATGACACTAAAAACATTCCACTACGCCGGAGTAGCTGAACTCAATGTCACATTAGGTTTACCCCGTTTAATAGAAATTGTTGACGCCCGCCGTAACCCTGCAACCCCTATGATGACAATACACTTAGATGAGGAACACCGTCACGACCTCTCAAAGGCAAAAGAGGTAGCAAGACTCATTGAAACCACCAGAATAGAAAACGTGGCTCTTAACGTTGAAATAGATCTAACCACAATGCAAATCGTAATCAACTTGGACCCCGAACTAACGGAAGACAAGGGCATCACAGTAGAAATGGCGCTGGAAAAAGTAAAAGGGCTCAAAAAAGGTGAAGTTGATTTTGACGGCAACACAATTTTTCTCACGCCCGAATACGAGAGCCTAGCAGACCTACAAAAACTACTTGAAAAAACAAGAGGCCTGACCCTAAAGGGCGTAGTAGGGATTGAACGTGTTGTTATAAAGAGAGAGCGGGATACAAACGAGTATGTTTTATACTCAGAGGGAACAAATCTCCCCGAAGTTCTACGCATACCTGGCGTTGACGTCTCAAGAACCAGTTCAAACCACATACACGAAGTCTCCCAAACACTTGGTGTAGAAGCTGCCAGAAACGCTATAATTGAAGAGGCAAGAAAAGTTTTGGATGAACAGGGACTCGACGTCGATATTCGCCACATAATGTTGGTAGCGGATCTAATGACGGTCTCAGGAGACATCAGACAAATCGGACGCCACGGAATAAGCGGAGAAAAAGAAAGCGTCCTCGCAAGAGCCGCCTTTGAAGTAACAGTAAAACATTTAATAGAAGCAAGTGTAAAAGGCGAAGAAGACAGCTTAAGTGGCATAACCGAAAACGTTATAGTAGGCCAACTAATTCCCGTAGGTACAGGCGCAATCGACCTACTAATGGGACAATACCCAAAACAAGAAGACACGGAGGAAACATAAATTGGATGTCGACAAAGCAATAAGCCTTGCAATCAAAACCGGAAAAGTCACACTCGGCACCAAAAAAACACTAAAACAAGTCAAACAAGGAAAAACCCAACTTGTAATAATAGCAGCAAACTGCCCAAAAGAAATCCAAGAAGAAGTTCGCTACTACGGTAAACTCTCTGCGATTTCCGTCTACACCTACCAAGGAACAAGCTGGGATCTCGGCTCAGTCTGTGGAAGACCTCACATGATAGCATGCATAGCAGTCGAGCAACCCGGAGACTCGAAAATACTAAAACTTAAGGAGGCATAAAAATGGCAAGTTATAGTGTAAAACTAACATCAGAAGAACTAAGATACATCGCCCTATTCGAAAGCATAACAGGAGCAGTAGTAAAAGACTGCATCATCGACGAGGACGAAGGAAGAATAGTCTTCGTAATAAAATCAGGAGACATCGGCATGGCTATTGGAAAGCATGGTACTAATATTAAGAGGGTTAGAGACTTTATTAAGAAACCGATTGATGTAGTGGAATACGCTGACAATGCTGAAGACTTCATTCAAAACACTCTAGCACCCGCCCGAACAAAATCCATCCACATAACCGAAAAAAGAAATGGGCGAAAAGTAGCAGTCGTAAACGTAGACCCCAAAGACAAGGGTATAGCCATTGGAAAGAACGGAAAAAATGTTGCTCGCTCCCGTTTACTTGCTCGTAGGCATTTTCAAATCGACGATGTGGTAATTAGTTAGGGACTAATCATAAGGTAATCTATTCTTATTCATTAGAATATGGGAAATTTTGATTACTTGCGTTTTTGATTAAAGTGGATTGCCGTTTGTGGTGGTATCCCAAGGGTGTGCGGCATTTTATTTGTAAGTTCATTATTGATTTAAAATTAGTTTTGTGTTAATTTGATCTGGAGGGGATTATGGTTTGGAATATCGTATAGGGATTTTTATATGGGAGAGTTGTTTTTTGGGTGTGTAGGTTTTTTATCGGACTGATACTGCTATTCGTTCTTTTTCTTCTTTCCTCATTATTGCGCTGCTTTTGGTTTCGTTGTTGGCTGCTGCAATTAGTTCATCTGCCAGGCATTCTTCTATGGTTTTCTGATTGCTGAAGCTTGCTTTTCTTGCTGCGTTTGTTATGAATCTAAGTGAAATGTCTACTCGTCTCATGGGTGCTACGTCTACTGCTTGGTGATAGACGATTCCACCGTAACTGATTCTTGTTGTCTCTTCTCTAGGTGCTGCGTTTTCAACGGCGTTAACCAGAATTTGCAGTGGATTTTGTCCGGTTTTTAAATGAATGATTTCAAAAGAGAGTTTGACTATATTGGTGACTTTCATTTTTTTGCCACTGTTTCGCCCGGGGTTCTGCATTTTGTTAATTAGCTCCATATTGTCACCTATGCTCATTGAGTGCTGATATATTGGCGAGTCATGGATAAATCTTGCTTGAAGTCTTCATGTTTTAAGCTCATACTAAAGCCCCTCGGTACTGCAGACCCACAGGCTGCCAGCAGTTCGGCCGAGCCGTATAAAAGGCCGGTCCTCTCAGCAAAGGAGAAGCAGTTTGTCTTTCACACCGTCACGTTCCTTGCCCTTAAAATCCTGTCCTTCAAACACCTTTAGTCTGCCTGTTCCATTCATTCTTTTTAGAAGCTTTAGGCCATACTCACAGTCCTACATTTACACTTAGACCCCTCCAATACTCCGGTAAGCTAGTACCATTACCAGGCAACAACTTCTGCTAACACACCATGAAGACAACAAACACAACACCATGATCGTGACGCGAGTAATATCATTGACCAACTTCGTCGTGGCGTCCTCGGCGCTCGGATTTCAAGTCTTTGTCCTGTACCCGTGGCACAAACAGCTCGACGACGGATTCGAGGCCTTGAAGAAGGAACACCTCCGCGTCCTGCAGTCCCTCAACCACATGCAGCAGGGCAAAGAGTCGAAGATTATAGGGGCCATCTCGGATCAGCTTAGATGAGGCAATCAGCGCGAATGAGATAGACAGTTTAGACGTGGCTGTGAATGCATCCAAATAACCAAGTAGCGACTAGAATACACCTGCTTGCTTGCTTGCTTGTTTGCTTGCTTCACCTGAACTTTCCAAATCAGCATCCCTTATCCTTACTTACAACAAACGCCCGAAAGAACCCGCACCATAAACCGCGCGTAAGCAGGGCCCGGAAAGATGGCCGTGCTGGTCGGGCGTCGCGCCGGTCTGTTGACGAGTCCAGTTGGCGACATTGTTATATCTTACTGGCTGCGGATCATGCCGGGACCCATCGTGGGTGGTCGGGTCGGAGATGGTTCGGATCTGTCGGGTCCGACGGTTTTTCGGCCTTCCCGGGTCATTCAAACTACGACATTTCGTGCCGCTGACTAACTTTCAGTTGATGACAGGATTTGATGCCTGGTTCATATGGTTGTGGCCGTTTCGAAGAGTTTGCCTAATGGCTTCGACCAGCAAATTTGCAGCTTCAAACGATTAAATACGTATGCATGCAAACTAACTAGATGCTATCGTGTATGTACAGGCACCCAAATATAATACCTCGAATGCAATAACCCCGATAAAC
>DXJA01000016.1 GCA_019056875.1 Candidatus Jordarchaeum madagascarense | reverse complement strand
ATTATATATTATCCCTAAAAAGCTAAACTATTTGCCAACAAAAGAGTTAAAAGTGAGTCATAATGAGGTTAGAGCAGAGACTTAAGAAGAAAGATCTCGAGAGATCACTGAGTGAACTGGAGATTAATCCTTCACCAAAAGTCGGATGGGAGCAATACACATCCTCTAGCGAAGTTGCAGCAAACCTTCTATTCATCGCCGCCTTCACCTTTAATGATATTGTTGGATGTACGGTGTTCGACTTGGGATGTGGCAATGGTATGCTGGGTATAGGAGCAGCTTTAATCGGGGCAAAGCATGTGGTAGGACTAGATTTGGATTCAAGCGTTCTAAAGATTGCAAAAAGAAACTCATTGAAAATGGGAGTTTCTAATTTAATTGATTTTGTTGCTATGGATGTTGCGGATATTAATTGTTCTGTTGATACTGTGCTACAAAATCCTCCGTTTGGGGTTCAAAGGAAATCAAGTGATAGAATATTTTTAAAAAAAGGTATAGAGCTGGCCGATGTGACATATACTATACATAAATATGGCTTAAAAAACAGAAGATTTATTTTTCAATTTGTAATAAAAAATGGCGGTTTAGTCGATAGAATTATTCACATGAAGATGTCTCTCCCCCCGACCTTCCATTTTCACACTAAAAAGAAATACATCGTTGAAGTAGATATTTATCGGATATTAAACGCTGAAAGAAAAACATCTTATCTCAATAATTGACGAATTTGTAAAGAAAATAATGAAATCTTTATCCCTTTAATATATTGTTAGATGAGTATTGAAATATGGGAATCATCACCTCGTGATAAAAAATCATATGGAGCTATAAAATTGCAAGAATTGAATAAACCAAAAACCGGAAGTTTAGTGCTTCCTGGTGATTGGCTAGGTGTTATTGAAGAATTCACCCCCGGAGAGGGTACATACGAAGAAAATGGGATTGTTTATGCGTCAAGCATTGGACGGGTTTTAATTGATAATATTGAAAAAAGGGTAAAAGTGATACCAATAGAGGCGCGTGCGTTACCCAGAAAAGGAGATATAGTTTTGGCAAAAGTCACTCAAATTAATAAAATGTTGACTTTTGTGGATATTGCCCGAGTAAGGGGTCAGAATTTAGCTAACCCTTTTTCCGGGGTAATACACATTTCTCAAATTAGTACTGGATATGTGGAAAATACCTCCGATGCGTTAAAACCAGGAGACATTATCCGAGCTAGAGTAGTTGAGGAAAAAGGAGAATTAATTCAATTAACAACTGCTGAAAAAAATTTAGGGGTTATATACGCTACATGTTCCAATTGTGGCGCTGAATTAGAAAGAAGAGGAAACTTTCTTTATTGCAATGATTGCGAAGAAAAAGGGACAAGAAAAATTGCAAGTGATTACGGTAAAGTAAAAATATGAAATACCTTTAGTACCGAAAAGAATGAAAAATTTTGCTATCTTAATATAACTTCATAATTATCATTTCATTCTTAATTCTGTAAGGCATAAAGATGACAATTACCGCTTCTTGATGATTGTTAGAAGCCAATTATGATGTTTCTGAAAAGTTTATCAGTAGAATATACTTATGTCTTAAAAGGTAGGTAACTGATTCAAAAATTTCAATAATTGTCAAGTGACGTAAAAGAAGTTGATGCTGAATGAACATAAAAATTGTGGAAAAAAAAGATAATGAACTAAGAATAGAAATAGAAGGGGAAGGGCACACCTTATGCAATGCCATAAAATCCATCCTGTTTGAAGATGAAACCCTAGTTTTTGCGGGTTACAGAATAGAGCACACATTACTCTCAAAGCCTATCCTATACATTAAAACTAATGGAAAAAAGGATCCCTTAGTACTATTAAATGAAACTCTCAAAAAGTTGGAAGAAAGTATTGAAGAATTCAAAGAAAAATTCCAAAAAGAGCTTGAAAAATCTAATTAAACCTGCAAAGAAATTACAAGTCTCTATCAGAGAAGGTGATCTCACGCACTTTTCTGAAAATAATGAATGTGATTGTGATATTTTAAAGCCCGAGTTTAAGCCTCTAAAAGAAATACTAACGGATAAAAGCTTAGCTAAACTTGGAGATAATATTGTAAATCTTTTATATTCCTTAGTAAAATCAAAGTTGCTTGGTAAACCTGATGGCGTCAAAGTACCGGATACCGTTTTAGCAGAGGCAATTAGGCAGGCGGGGCTCAGGAAACACGTTTCTACTAGGCAGAATGCAGATAGTTTAGGCGATGCGGCTGAAGCATTAATCGCATATTCCTGGTTAAAAGGACACTTCGAAATAAAGGAAACAGCAGAACACCTCACCGCATTAATGCCTAGGATAAATATGTTAAACCGTAAGACTGAAAAAGAAATAAGCATTAAAATTTTCACATCACTACTCCAAAACCTTCTCAAAATAATAGAAAGCGAAAGTATTCAAAATAACAAATGACATAATCGATTAAATTTTAATTATAAAATAATTTTAATGTATGCTATTCGTAGGTGAAACTAATGAAATTCTGCCCCCAGTGTAACTCAATAATGCTTCCAACAAAAACCGATGAAGGAAATGTTACACTAAAATGTAGAAATTGCAATTACTCCATTGAATTAGAAAAAGAATCGGTTGAAAAATACAAAATTACGAAAGAAATCAAACACACTCCACGTGACAAAACAACCATAATAGAGGACGAGGATGCCGTTCAAACCATGCCCACAGTAACAGTCACATGCCCAAAATGTGAACATAACAAAGCGGTATACTGGCAACTCCAGACTAGAAGCGCTGATGAAGGGTCAACAATATTCTACCGATGTGCCAAGTGCCGACACACTTGGAGGTCCTACTGAACTGGCCAAGGGAGCAAAAGTATTTAAATTATTT
>DXJA01000119.1 GCA_019056875.1 Candidatus Jordarchaeum madagascarense | reverse complement strand
TTTAATGATCCGGCTACCACCGAGATTTTCCCTCTTTCCCTACACCACGCTTTTCCGATCTATTAAAGGGGTCATATCCTCTGCTACGTGCTTCCTTTGACACACTGTATAAATTATCAAAGTTACTTTCTATTGCCTTAAAATATTCTACCATCTCGTTACTAGCATTTGTCATTAGCACATCTCCGACCTAAAATAATACTCTAGCCATTAAAAATTTTACAATTCAATATTCCCCTTTGTTACAACAAGCTATTAGCAACTAGTATCTTGATCATAGAGTGTCTACTAAGTTGTTATGAAAAACTTTATGTATCCTTCATAACATCTGTATAGTCCTCAACACTCTAATAAATAACAAGAAAAGAATGATTACAAAGTTAAATAAAAGTAATGGTCTAAGAATGGTTTTGCAAAATATATCAAATCATTATGAATGCTCCACTATTCTTTGAAAAACTTTTTAAATATAGAATCAATATCCAGCTTAAACTCTTAAATTCACTTTCCAAATGGAGGTCCCATTTATGGGTAAACGTTTACTCGTTCAGAGACGTGGCAGAGGCGGATCAAATTTCCGAGCCCCAAGTCACAAAAGGAAAGATAAGGTTAAACACCGCTCTACTGAAAAGGACAAGAAAGTATTGTACGGAACAATTAAAGAATTGACACATGAACCCGGAAGAGGCGCTCCACTGGCTAGAGTAAAGTTTGAAGATGGCAAAGAACAATGGATTCTAGTACCCGAGGGTGCATCCATAGGGCAAAGAGTTGAATACGGCCTGGAAGCTAGTCTACGATTAGGTAATACCTTACCTCTTCGTGAAATCCCTGAAGGGACTCCTGTTTTCAATTTGGAAGGTGTTCCCGGAGATGGAGGAAAATTTGTTCGCTCTTCAGGAACTTACGCTACAATTCTCTCCCAAAGTGCAGACAAAACAATGATCCGGCTTCCGTCAAATAAAACAAAAGCTTTCAATCCTGCTTGTAGCGCCACAATTGGAGTAGTCGCTGGAGGAGGTCGTACTGATAAGCCTTTTATTAAGGCTGGTAATGTATATCATCTCTCAAAAGCGAAAAGCTGGAAATGGCCCAAGGTACGTGGTGTGGCTATGAATGCGGCGTCACATCCCCATGGTGGTGGAAGCCACCAGCATGTTGGAGGGCCTTCAACAGTTTCCAGAAACGCCCCCCCTGGCCAAAAAGTTGGCCTTATTGCTGCACGCAGAGCTGGACGTAAAAAGGGGAAAAAATAGTTTAAAAAGGTACATGGAAGGATTACCAAGATCGTTAATTAGCTATAGAACTTGAAATTTTATTATGATTATCTTATTTCAATAGAATCTGTTAATTCAGGAGGTTATTAAAATGGGACATCGTAAGACGCATGCGCCAAAGAGAGGAAGTTTAGCATATTTACCTAGAGGAAGGGCCTCTAGTTCGATAGGGCATGTTAGAAACTGGCCTGAGTATAACGAATCACCAATCATACTAGGAGCCGCTGGATATAAAGCTGGAATGACTCATGTTTTGCTAGTTGATGATTATCCGCAGAGTCCTTATTTTGGACAAGAAAGAGTATTTGCGGCAACAATACTGGAAACCCCCCCTCTAATGGTTTTTGGAATAAGAGCCTATGATTTAACCCCCTATGGCTTAAACGCTCTCACAGAAGTTTGGGCGCCCGAATTATCAAATGATCTTAGAAGGAATTTCCCTCTGCCTCTCAATTATGATTACGAGAAAGCCTTAAATTACTTGGAAGAACGAAAAGAAAAAGTATCCGAAATTCGTGCTTTAGTTCACACTCAACCGCGGCTAGCAAGTGTACCGAAGAAAAAACCGGACATCGTAGAAGTTAAAATTGGTGGGGGATCAATAGAGGAACAAATAAACTACAGCAAGCAAATCCTAGGAAAACAAGTAGTAATTGGAGACATCTTCAAGGAAGGACAGTATGTCGACGTTATTGCAATAACCAAAGGAAAAGGCTTTCAAGGAGTCGTAAAACGATGGGGGGTACGAATACTCCAGCATAAATCTAGAAAAACAAAGAGAGGAGTTGGCGCCATTGGCCCATGGAGACCCGCCAGAGTGTCTTACACTGTTCCCCGACCAGGACAAATGGGTTATCATCAACGAACAGAATATAATAAAAGAATTCTAAAAATTGGCGATAGAGGAGAGGAGGTTTCCCCCAATGGGGGATTCATACGTTACGGACTAGTTCGTGGAAACTATCTTTTACTACAAGGTTCCGTTCCTGGAACTTCAAAACGTTTAATAACTCTTCGCTATCCAATACGCCCGCCAACTAATATACCCGAAAACCCCCCCCAAATTTCTTATGTAAGCACCAAATCTAAACAAGGAGTTTAAAGGAAGCGAATTAATTGGCGAAAAAAGTTAACATTTATGGACTTGATGGCGAAAAATTACGCTCTATTAAACTGCCTGACGTATTTGATACACCATATCGACCAGATCTCATCAAAAGAGCAGTCCTATCCTCGCGAGCTGCAAGGATTCAGCCATATGGTGTAAATAGAAATGCTGGTATGCGGACAACCGCCGAGTCTCGAGGACCCGGATTAGGTATAGCTAGAGTTCCCCGAGTAAAGGGTTCACGTTACTCTGCGTCTATGCGTGGGGCGATGGCACCTATGACTGTTGGGGGTAGAAGGGCACACCCCCCAAAATCGGAGAAAAAATATGCGGAAAAAATTAATAAAAAAGAGCGGAGAATAGCTATTCGTTCGGCTATAGCTACCACCGCTCAATCCGAATTAGTTAAAGAAAGAGGCCATATGATCGAAAACTTGCCCGAACTGCCCTTAATAGTATCTGATGACTTTCAGAGCATTAATGCGACTTCAGAAACCCGAGATTTCTTCATAAAAATCGGTGTTTGGCCCGATATACTAAGAGCCAAGGCCGGTAAAAAAATTAGATCAGGAAAAGGAAAAACACGTGGCAGAAAATACAAGAAGCCAAAAAGCATACTCGTGGTAATAAACGAGGATCAAGGAATAGTAAAAGCATCAAGAAACCACCCCGGTTTAGATGTAATAAACGTAAAAAACCTGAATGCTGAACTGTTAGCACCAGGCACTGTCCCCGGAAGGCTAACTATATGGACTGAATCCGCCGTCACGCAACTCGAAAAACTATTCACCCTCTAAAAACACATCCAAATTTTATTGAGCCACGCTCTAACTA
>DXJA01000118.1 GCA_019056875.1 Candidatus Jordarchaeum madagascarense | reverse complement strand
GGAAGTGTTTAAAAGGATTGAAGCCAAATATAAGTCTAGCGAAACATTTATAAATAATTTATATCCTTCCAGCCTCGGATAAGCGGTGCCTTTGTGAACTTCGCTTCATTCAGGGCTGTTCCGGCACAAACTTTTGGAGAAAGGTGGCATGGGTGGTCACTTCACGGTAGAAGAAACTGATTCTGAGGAGAAGGCCAAGACACCATATAGATGTTCTGAATGCGGAGCTATAGACATTATACGCGATGTTACCCGTGGAGAATTAATTTGTAGCCGTTGTGGGCTTGTAATTGACGAGCACATGATTGATCAAGGACCAGAGTGGAGGGCATTTACTTCTGAAGAACGCTCCAAACGTAGTCGTGTGGGTTCTCCGACATCATACACAGTACATGACAAAGGTCTAAGCACCATGATCGATTGGCGCAACTGCGATGCTTATGGCAAGAAACTAACCCCCAGGCGCAGAGCTCAAATATATCGCTTAAGAAAATGGCAGATTAGAACCCGCGTCCACAGCTCAATGGACAGAAACCTAGCCTACGCAATGTCCGAACTCGACAGACTTTCCAGCCAACTCGGAATTCCACACGGAGTAAAAGAGGCTTCGGCAGTAATTTACCGTAAGGCCATTGAAAAGAGCCTCATCCGGGGGCGTTCAATTGAGGCCATGGTAGCGGCTTCCGTTTACGGAGCCTGCCGCATGCGCAAAGTTCCCCGAACCCTAGATGAGATAGCCAAGCAATCAAGAGTAGGACGCAAAGAACTAGGCAGATGCTATCGATTAGTTCTCAGAGAACTAGACATCGAAATTCCCATCGCTAACCCCATAGACTTTGTCCCTCGTTTTGGCAACGAGTTACACCTCTCAGGCGCGGCCCAGAGGAAAGCCGCGGTCATAATTGAAAAGGCAAAAGACCTTGGAATCACCGCGGGCAAAGACCCTACCGGACTTGCAGCCGCTTCAATGTACATCGCAGCCATAATGATTGGCGAACGCCGAACACAGAGAGAAATCGCTGAGGTAGCACACGTGACTGAAGTCACCGTAAGAAACAGATACAAAGAACTGGTAAAGAAGCTAAAACTAGAAGTCGAAATCTAAGGCGTGAAAACAAAAAATAGTCCTTGGCTTCATTACTCCTCAATCCCCCTTCTTTTTCTTTATTTTTTCGCTACGAACTGCCTTAAATCCTCTTTTTTGTCTAATCTCAACTATAAAAAACATGTATCGTCTTCACCAAGATTTAAATGAGTAAAAATAAGAACTATGGCTTTTCCTTACTTCCCTCTTCCTTGTCTATCTCAACAACGAAATAACCTTGGTAATAACAGTTCGGACAAAAATAAAGGGGAGGTGTAATAAACCCTGAAATGGAATCCGCCAATCTGATTTTCTTGCTCCCACACCTTGGGCAAACCAGTAACCTCTTGCCACTGGGACGCCTAGTCAGGCTCTGGAACAAATCCCTAACTCTATCAAACATTTTACACGCCACAAAACTAGAAAAAATTTTTACGAGACATCGATATTCTGCTCAGGATAACCCCAACTCACAAGAAGCTCCTTCGTGCGATACCGATGATCACCCTGAACTTCAATACGATCATCCTTCGCAGTACCGCCACAAGCAAGAGCAGTCTTCAACTTTGTGGCGAGCTTGCCTAAATCAACATCCTTACTGTCGATGCCCTCAACAACTGTAACTAGTCGGCCGAATTTCCTTTTTTCTACGCGGACTTTTATTCTTTGTTCTTCTTTTACTATTTCTTGGCAGACGCATAAATCTTTAGGTAATCCACAAATTGGACATATTTGTTGTGCTATTTTACACACCATTCCAACTTTTTTGCCATTTTTAAAAATACAATAGACTTATTTAAAGTTATGTCTTTTAGAAATTGAATGCATAAAAAGTTTATGAGTTTCGGTGGGCATGAGTAAGGCTAGTTTTATTATTGTGGATGCTTTGGCCACGGAAAGGGGTTTTAAAAGGTTTACCCGGGATGTTATTGGGGCGGGTCCAAGAACTGTAGCGGGGATATTGGAACAGTTAGGATTTGAATGCAGAATATTTAACGCTGAGCAGGTCTTTAAGAATCAAGCAGTATTATCGGATTTCGATGTTCTGATGTGTAGCGGTATGACCATGGACATTCCCTCTATGAGAAAAATTGTAAACATCTGGAGAAAGGTAAACGAAGACAAAGTTGCGATTGCTGGTGGTCCGGCTGCCGCTGATCCCCATCATTTATTACGAAAAACCGGTTATGACCTAGCGGTTATAGGAGAATGTGAGGGAGCGCTTCAGGAGTTACTTGAAACTGTTTTAAGAGAAGGTCAAATGCCGGAAATGAGTGTTCTGAAAAATATTAGAGGATTGGCTTTCCGGATTAGAGACGAAGTGGAGACAACTCCTCTTAGGCCACCCGATTTTGAGTTAAGGTTTGAGCCAGCTGTCGAAAAGATAGTTGATTATCCTTACTATCATGTCTCACGCATTTATGTTACCTGTGTTAGAGGTTGCTCAAACTATCGAAGAACGCTGTTAACTCTTCCCGATGGTCGAGAATGCAATCACTGTGGTTCTTGTACTAAAAATGATTTGACAGAAAGGTACTATTGTCCTGAGGGAATCCCACCAGGGTGTGGTTTCTGCTCGGTGCCCAGTCTTTTTGGACCGCCCCGAAGTAGAAGTAAAGAGAGTATACTGAAAGAAATAAGTGGCCTGTTAAAACTGGGCGTCAACAGAATCGTGCTGGGGGCAAGTGACTTCCTTGACTATCAGAGAGAAAAGTTGGTGAGCCCCCATCCCCTAACCGATCCCTGTCTTCCCAAACCAAACTACGCCGAGATCGAATCACTACTATCAGAAATTTCAGAAATACAGAAGAAAAAAGAAGAAAGAACCTACGTATCAATTGAAAATATAAAGCCTTGCCTCTTCACCGATAAAGCAGCCCAAATCATAAGCAAATATCTACCAAACACCACAGTGCACATAGGTTGCGAAACCGGATCAGAGGAACACTCCAAGAACATTGGAAGACCCTCAAACCCCAATGAAAGCCTTATGGCCGTGAAACGGGCAATAACCTATGGATTAAGACCATACGTTTACTTCATCCACGGACTACCCGGACAAACCCTCGAAACCGCCAAAGAAACAGTGAAAATCATGGACAAGATGGCAAAGATTGGATTGGAAAAAATAACAATCTACCGGTTTAAACCCCTTCCCATGTCAGCATTCGGAGACTTCAAATCACCTCCCCCCGCAACCAAAAACAAAGCCAGCAAAATGATACTCAACAAGGCAAAACAGATTAACCTAGAAATAAAGAAATCACTAATAGGAAAAACAGTTGAAGCAGCAGTGGCCGAGAAAATAAAACTTGGAGAATACATAGCCTACCCCCTAGAGGAAGGTCCCACAATACTCCTAAAAGCTAGAACCGCCCCGCTTAACGAATCAGTAAAAGTGAAAATCAGTAAAATAAAAAGTGAAAAACTAGTAGAAGCCATTCCACTGTAAAAATTCATGCGAGAAAAATTTATTAAATCCTAATCACACTCAACAAATGAAACACAATAGGAAGTGAATAGAAAATGGTATACATATGCGGCAAGTGCGGAAACCAGGTTACGGTTGAGGGTTTGGATCTTCTTGGTGGTATTAAGTGTCCTCAGTGTGGTTACCGTGTGTTGTATAAGTCTCGTCCTCCTGTTATTAAGCGTGTGAAGGCTAGGTGAACCTTTTTATTATATGTTTTTGTTCTGATTTTTCAGTTGTGTGGGGAAAGTTATTTTAGTTAATTTTATATTAAGTTTAGAAATCTTGTTGTGCAGATATCACTTATAGCTTGAGAGTGATGGTTATCATGGCAGGTATGGATAAATCTAAGATTGGTGGCGGAAAGAATAGGGGTGAGAAGGGTTTGTTTGAAAAGGTTTGGACTCTGGCTAATCATAGAGGTTTTGTGTTTCCTAGCGCTGAAATATATGGTGGAATTGCTGGGATTTATGATCTAGGTCCTTTGGGGGCCAAGATGAAAAATAATTTGATTCAGGCTTGGAGGGAGTTTTTTGTTTTAAGGGAGACCAATCCTCCGGTCTACGAGTTGGATGGTTCTACTATTCTTCCCTATGATGCTTTGAAGGCTTCTGGTCATTTGGATTCTTTTACAGACCCTACGGTTTCTTGTTTGAAGTGTAAGAAGTGGATGCGTGCGGATCATTTGATAGAGGATAGTCTTGGTATGTATGTGGAGGGCATGACTCCGGAAGAGCTCACTAAAATTATTAGAGAAAATAATCTGGTTTGTCCAGATTGTAGGGGTGGTTTGTCCGATGTGTCTGTTTTTAATCTTATGTTGGGGGTTCAGGTTGGTCCTGCGGGTGGGCAGATTGCTTTTTTGAGACCTGAGACGGCTCAGGATATTTTTCTTGATTTTAAGCGGGTTCAACAATCTATGAGGGCGAAGCTTCCTTTTGGTATTGCTCAGATTGGTAAGTCTTACAGGAATGAGATTTCGCCTAGGCAGGGTTTGATTCGTGTTCGCGAGTTTACGCAGATGGAAATTGAGATGTTTGTACATCCTAAGGAGATTGGAAATCATCCCAGTTTTGACAAGGTGAAGGACGTTAAAATTAGGATTCTAACGAGAGAGCAGCAGAAGAAAGGTGAAACCGAACCCATGGAAATGACCGCTACGGAGGCTCAGGAAAAAAAGATTCTTCCAAATCCGTATATGGCTTATTATCTTGCAAAGGAGACAATATTCTATCAGAGTTTGGGTATTCCTTATGATAAATTTCATTTTCGGCACATGATGCCTGAGGAGACTCCCTTTTATTCTGGTGGTAATTTTGATCTTGAGGTCGAGCTGAGTATTGGAAGGAAGGAAATTATTGGTAACGCCTATAGAACAAACTATGATCTGTCTAATCACATGAAAAAGAGCGGTAAGGATCTATCGATAAGCATTGACGGTGAGAAAGTTATTCCTGAAGTTGTGGAACCCTCATTTGGAGTTGAAAGGGCTATTTACTGCGTACTGGAGCACTGTTATCGTGAGGACGATGGAAGAGGGTGGAGCTGGTTTCAGTTTCCTCCAAAAATTGCGCCGATAACCGCTCTGATATTGCCGCTTGTCAGGAAAGAACCGTTAATGGAAATATCGTTTAAGACTTATGAAAATCTGAAGGAAAATGGGTTAGATGTGGATTATGATGACCGTGGATCTGTGGGTAAGAGATATGCTAGGGCGGACGAAATAGGTATTCCCTTCTGTGTAACCATTGATTATGATACAACCAAAGCGAATACTGTAACAATTAGAGATAGAGATTCCCGAGAACAGGCTTTTATTAATAAGGATGATTTAGTCGGAATTATTTTAAAACTGGTTTCTGGAGTTATACAGTTTGGAGATTTATTGTAAATAATAATATTAAATCAAATAAGTTTCTCCGTTCAGGGGAGAGTAGGCATCTATTTTTTTTAATTTTTCAATTCGCTCAGAGTACTCTACAATTTTCCACTCTTCCCCATGAATACAGTAAACTCTTTCCAGCCCCTTAATCTTTGATATGAATCTAAAAAGTCCAGACTGATCAGCATGAGCGCTAAATTCAAAGCTCTTAATCTCAGAATCTACTTTGACAGGTTCCCCGTTTGGGGAGAGCTTAATTTCTTTTTCTCCATCTTGAAGCCTTCTTCCTCTGGTCCCCGAAACTTGGTAACCTGTAAGACAAATGAGATTTTTTGGATCGTCCGATAGTTGTTTTAGATATCCAATGACTGGTCCTCCCTCGAGCATTCCAGAAGTGCTGATAATAATGCAGGGTTCATCCAAGTTGACACCTTTTCTTTGGTATACCTCAAAAAAAATATCGGATTCTAGAGGGCTTTGTCTAGTGTATCTTATCTGCCTTCTAATCGTTGGGCGGAGATAAGACCAGTATAATCGGTACACCTCATTCACCTTCTTAATCATTCCATCAATGTATATTGGAACCTGAGTCAGTACACCGCTTCGGATGTAGGCTTCTAGGGATAGCATTACTTCCTGGGCTCTTCCCACTGCGAAAACAGGTACCAAGACTCTTCCACCACGATCGAGTGCTTTGTTGATTGAGTCTATAAAATTCCTTTCGACTTTCTGGAAACTAGGATGACGATCACTCTGGGCAGCGTAAGTGGATTCAATTATTAGAGTGTCAACCTTACCAAGTGAGGTGTCCGCCATGTCTTGGGTTCGGGTGTTTCTAGTAGATAAATCTCCTGTATAAAGAATAATATGGTTATTTACCTCCAAACGAACCATCGCTGCACCCAGTATATGACCTGACCGCAGAAGCATGGCTCTGATTCCTCCTCGGAGGTTTATTTCCACCATGTAGTTTATGTCCTCTGCATGACTTCTTACAGCCATAACCTCCTCGGAGGTGTATGGTGGCTCAATATTCCACTCTCTCTGTAATTTTAAAAAGTCCATTTGCAAAAGCTCACCCAAATCCTGAGTTGGGGGTGTAGAAAATTCTGGACACTGATATTTGGAGATTATTGCTGGGAGGTATCCCGAATGGTCTAGGTGTGCATGAGTAATAAAAACAGCATTAGGAGGATCTGACGGCTCTAGTGGATACGCGTCTCCCCTCACTTTTCCCAAGTGAATTCCTGCATCTAATAAAATAAGCTTGTTCTTTTTTTTAATCGAAACACATGATCGACCGACTTCTCTCGCTCCACCAAGGAACGTCAGTTCAATATTCGTCAATGATACATTCACCAGCTTTTCTCAAAATTAGATAGCCAAGTTGATTCGTAATAAATATGTTAATCTTAGTAGGCTATCCTTTAATTATTGTGTAGTTAATTCACAGCCATCTTCAAGAACAATTAGTGTGTGTTCTTCTTGTGATACAAGGCTTCCTTTTCTATCCGACAAAACATTATAGGCCCGGAATAAGCCCTTTTCAGTTAGCTCCCTAATGGCAAGTTTGAGCCCTGCTTTAGAAACTTTTTTTGCTAACCATCTTTCTGCAAAGGGTAGTGTCTTGAACTCCTTTTGAACCAATCCTAAAACCTGACGTGAACCTTTAAATCTTAAAGGCGCTCTAAGTGGCATTAAACTATAGATATAAGCGTAGGGCGCTTCAGTTACGGTTCCAGAACCCGTGGTGGCAAAGGTTTCAAGAGCATAAACTTCTCCTTCCTCTATCTTTGTGCCATGAGGTATTGAAATATTTGGAATAATCTTTGAGCTATGAAGAACATACTGATCAAGCAGATGACCCGAGAGATCCTTTATTGGTCTGAAACCATATCCTTTAATTGTTTCTTCAATTTTTTTTCCTATTACCCTTGTTTCCACTCCGGGTTTAATCATTTCTATAGCCGTTTCGAAAGCCTTCTTAGAGGCCTCAATTAGTTTATCATGCTCTGAATTAAAACTTATCGTGAAGGCGGTATCCGCTATATACCCGTCAAAATGTGTTCCAAAATCAATCTTTACTACATCCTCCTTATCGATAAGCGCTTTATCATCCAGTGGAGATGAGTAATGTGCGGCCACATTATTAATTGAAACGTTACAAGGGAAGGAAAGGCCAACACCTTTGTTGAGTAGTTCACTTTCAATCCTTTCACAAATATCTATAATAGGAGTTTCAGGCTGCGCAATTTTTCTTGCAATTTCTCTTACCTCTTTAGCGGCTTTTCCCGCTTTTCTATACTTTTCAAACTTGTCTTCCTCTTCTTCTGGTTCCTTTTCCTGTTTTTTTGGAACTGTTTCTTCTAATTTCTTTTCGCTCAAACTGTTTCCTCCAATATTAGCTCTATAACTTGAGAGTAGAAATTATTAAATTATTCCCCCTGATTTATTTTTTACTAGAGTTAGAACTGGTATTTGAACAAAAAGTTAATGAGCCAAAAAATCAATAGAATTATAACCAAGTAATTACTTGTTTAACAACTGTATTTAAGCTTAAACCAATATCGGAAAGCGAAAAATGGGTAAAAAAGGTTAAATTTATAGCCGATTCGAGGACAAAAAATATTATTGTCCAATAACTAAATTTGTAGTGATTGAGATTGTCGAAAATTGATGAAATAATGGGTTTAATCAGAGAAATGGAGGCAAACACCCCAGGAATAGAGGCCAGTGCGGTGGTTAGTGTACAGGGATTACCAATAGCATCCGCGATGCCCACGGAAGTAGACGAGAGTGTGGTTGCGGCTATGACCGCTGCTATTCTTAGTGTTGGTGAACGCGCTGCACAAGAGCTGGTTCGTGGGAATCTGCAACAAATTTTAATGCAAGGAGATGAGGGATACGTAATTATTAAGGGTGCCGGTATGAGCGCCATTATTACTATTCTTGCCAAAAACGATGCTAACTTGGGATTAATTCTTATGGTTCTTAAAAAAATTTCAACTAGAATAGGCGAACTTTTATCTGAAGAGTAAAACAAATAATTCCTTTTTCTTGACTATTTAGGAGTGTAATTTACAGAAAATTTTTCTCTTAGAATAAAGTGTTTTCGAATAAAAAGTTAAAGATTTGGAGGCTCAGACCGCCCGAATCGTTCTTCATCCAAGAGTCAGATGGACTCATCTTCATCGCCTATGTATTCTCCCGTTTTTTAAGCCTATAAATTCTACGCTTTAAGAAAGGCTTCAACACATCTCACTATATCCTCATGAACACTTTCTATAGATTTACTTGCGTCTATAACCGGATAGTCTTTTGCCCGCGTTCTTTCTAAATAGATTTGACGTACTTTTTTTAGAAATTCAACATTCTCAAATTTTTCCTTGACACCCTTTTTTCTGGTCAAAGCTATTTCTGGATCTACGTCTAAATAAATTGTTAAATCTGGTTCAATTGCAAATTTATTAATTGTCTCAATCCATTCAATATCTAGTCCTTCAGCCGCTTGGTATGCTATTGATGATTCAATATAACGATCAGAAATAACAATTGCTCCCTTGTCAATTAAGGGTTTAATTACTTTTTCTGTGTGCTCCGCTCTATCTGCAGCAAAAAGAAGTGCATGAAAAGGCGGAGAGCCACCACCAAAAAGCAGGTAGTTGCGGATGATCTTACCAATAGAACCTTCTGAGGGTTCTTCTGTGACCATAACTTCATAATTTTTACTTCTTATCCAATTCGCCAGTTTATGAGAATGAGTAGTTGTTCCGGAACCGTCAATTCCCTCTAAAACGATGAATTTTGCCTTTTTCATAAGGTCATCTCCGAATAAAGAAAACATTAAAATTCCTAAACATTATCATACAAATTAATTTTATTGCTAATATGAATTTTACAGCCCAAAAAGGAAGTAGATGATTTAAATTGGCCATACAAGAAGATAAGTTTAATATAACCACGAAAAGGATAGAGCAGATTGACCCAAACAAACTAAGTGAAACTCTGTGCATTCAAGGAATGCCTGGTATAGCCAATGCTGGGAAAGGCGCGTTAGATTTTATATCAAAGCAATTCGAAGCCAAAAGAATAATGGAAATTTACTTCTCTGATTTTCCCTCACAAGTAAAGGTGAACTCAGACGGCTGTCTTGCCGCCTCTAAAATCGAATTACTTCATTACAGAGACAAATCACTAAAGAGAGATATAATACTACTAACTTCTGATACTCAGCCAACTTCAAACATCGGTATGAACGTTCTATCGAAATACGTCGCAAACACCCTAAAAGATTTAGGCATAACCATGATTATATCCTTAGCAGCCAAACCACTGACCTCCCTAAAAAGAAACCCCAAAGTGTACGTCTCGGCAACTTCCAAAGAATTAGTGGAATCATACAGCCAATTAGAGAACGTGAATGTTCTAAAAGAGGGAATTGTAATTGGAATGAACGGTATAGTTCCCGTCATTTCTAAAAGCTTATATGACATAGACGGTGTAATTCTACTTTCAGAGTCCTGTAAAATGCTCAACAATGATGTTGCAGCATCATACGCTCTCGTGAAAGTTTTAAATTTTAAACCTGGTTTAAACATCGATTTATCTGTACTAGAACGTGAAACAAAACTTCAATGGGATAACGCTGGGAAAATAACTGAAAAAGGAATAAAACATAGAGAGGAGAAAAGGCCCGAATACATAAGCTAAATCCAAAATTATCAATTTATAATTTCTGGCGGGTTGAATTTGAATTTCGATAACTTTTCCTTTTACTATATACTAACTTTTAGCCTTTGCTTCTCTTTTCATAGCCTTGATTAATTTTGCTAGTTTTGCTCCGTTATCCTCTAAAACAGTTTTTTCTATAAATGTTCCTTGAACCAACATTTTGGCACCTGCACGTACAACAGCTATTGCTTGTTCAGGGGATTCAATACCACCGCCAACTATGAGCGGGATATCGATAATGGAGGAAACAGTTGAAATCATATCCAAAGGCACTTCACGTTCCACCCCTGACCCTCCCTCCAAATAAACCAATTTGAAACCAATGTACTGTGCTGCCAATGCGTATGCAGCAGCTATCTGCGGTTTGTTGCGAGGGAGAAGTTGAGCTTCACCCATATAACCAGCAGTGCCACCAGGCTCTAAAATTAAATACGCCATACCTATAGGCTCAAGACCAAACATTTTAACAGCCTGAGCGCCAGTTAATTGGGCTCGAATAATATAGTATGGATTTCTAGAGTTTAAAACGCTCATAAAAAAAACTGCATCCGCATATTTAGAAATTCCAGCAACATTACCTGGAAAAAGTATTACCGGTAAATCTACGTGCTTCTTTATTTCTAAAATTGTTTCATCCAAAATTCCGAAAGCCGTTGACCCCCCAACCATGAACGCATCTGTTCCTGCTTCTGCAGCGTACTTAGCAATAGTACCTGCTTCTTGAGCTGTTTGTTTAATCGGATCAGGGTCTATAAGTGTTATGTGAACTGCTATGTCGTTTTTTATTGCCTCCATTAAATAATTCCAAACTTTGGTTTTCGTCATTATAATGCCTTCTTTTCAAATTTATTGTTTCAGTAATAGTAATATGTTTTTGGAGATTAATCATAATCACTTAATAATCTTGAACTAAAATTGGCGATAGGGATTATACACTAATCTTAATTACCCTTTAAAAAATTTTTTGCCTTTTTTAGTCAAAGCGATATTTTCGCAGATTTAAACTTACAAAAAGTTTCTAAATCATTCATTTTTTTGGAAATTCCCTATATCGAAGAGGAATATGGTGTTTCAAGGAACCAAACTATGATATCAATATCTTAGATGATGCTTACCTCTTAAAAAATAAAAGAAATCTATAGAGTGAGTGGTTAAATACTCTCTAAAAGAGTTGTTCTTTTACCCCAGTTAACCAACCAAATTCCTCTTGAAGAATAGTGAATGCTGCTTGAGGTGGAATTATCCCTTTCTCGGTAATTATGAGGTCTATGTATTGTGGTGGGGTGATGTCGAATGCGGGATTTAAAACTTTAGGGCTTCCGATTTTTTCCAACTCCTCTCTGTCAATCACTTCTTCCAAGTCTCTCTCTTCTATCTCAATCAGTTCACCTATCATCGTTTCAGGACTAAATTTGTAAGTTTCGGTAGCCACGAAAAAGAGTGTTCTAGCTTCTTTAGCAACTAGAGCTACAGTAGAGGTGCCGATTTTGTTAACTAAAGCGCCATTGGAAGAAACAGCATCGGCACCTACTATTGCGGTGTTTATCTTATTCATATAGAGTCGGACTGCGCTATCAACTATGAGAGTTACATCTATTCCCGCATCTCTCAGAATTTTACAAGTAATATGACCTTGAAATCTAGGTCTGGTCTCTGTTGCAAAAACCTTAATATCCTTATTTTGGTGGGCAGCGGTTAAAATAACTGATAGAGCCGCTGAACTATTACAATGCGTTAATAGCGCATCTCCACTCCTTATTCTTTTTGATCCTATCTCCCCAATACGTGCCACCGCTCTTTCCGAGTTCACCATAAATTCTTCAACTGCTTTTTCCACGATTTCTTTTAGTTCATCCAATGTAGGATTTTTCTTTAGTTCTTCATTTACCCTTTTAGAAACATACCGAACACCGTTAGGAAGTGAAACTGCTGTTGGACGAGTATCAATAACCATCTGAGCGGTATTCCTCAACTCTTCCAAGAGTTCCTGAATGTTACCTGCTTTTGAATTCTGAACTGTTATTCTAAGAGCTTTAACTGCTGCTCTAGCAATGTTTCCCGCTCCTCTTATCCTCATAGATTCTATATCTCTCGCAATCCGAATAACCTCATCTGGAATCACTAAATCAACTCCAACCAATCTATTTTACAGAGTGCTATTTTAGATTTTTTATACTCGCTATAAACTTTTTTCAATTCATTAAAAACAAAGCAAGAAAAAATTTCCAAATTACTGAGAATTTATTGGGCGTCCTACAAAGACCCGTTTTTTGAT
>DXJA01000015.1 GCA_019056875.1 Candidatus Jordarchaeum madagascarense | reverse complement strand
TATGCAAGTTTTTCTAATAAAACGACAGTAGGTAAATTTTTAGTATAGTTCCGAAAATAATTTTTTTAAAGATATTAGAAAGAAAAATTTGAAGGTGGATTGTTTAATGTCTTCTGAACTTAGGAGTAGGAAGGTTTATGGTCAGGCTGAAGGTTTCATGGCAAGAACTCTGCTCAAAGCGTGCGGCTTTACTGACGACGAACTCAACAGACCACTAATAGCAGTAGTGAACAGCTGGACAAATATCGTACCTGGACATGTACATCTTGACAAAGTTGGAGAGGCTGTTGAAGCCGGGATAAGAATGGGAGGAGGCACACCACTACAATTCCACACAATCGCAATATGTGACGGAATTTGCATTGGCTGGTCTGGCATGCGTTATCCTCTTCCAAGTAGGGATTTGATAGCGGCTTCGGTAGAGATGATGGTGGAAGCACACAGACTTGACGGCATGGTTCTAATAGGTTCCTGTGACAAAATAGTTCCAGGTATGTTAATGGCAGCTGGTTATCTCGACATTCCCTCCATTGTTGTTAATGGAGGACCCATGCTTCCCGGATGTTACAGAGGGGAGAAAATAACTGGGAGAAGAGCGTTAGAAATGCAGTTTCTAAACATACTGCTCGGTCCATCTCCCGACTTGGAAAAGCAGGCAAGAGAGATATCTGAGGTCGTAGTTCCGGGTTGCGGTTCCTGTCAGGGCATGTATACTGCAAATACTATGGGCTGTTTAACCGAAGCACTGGGAATGTCGTTAACCGGTTCCGCTACAATACCTGCGGTTGATGCTAGAAGATTGAGGATAGCTAAACAGTCGGGAATGCAAATAATGAAACTGATAGAACAGGGCATCCAGCCCCATGACATAATGACCTACGAGGCATTCGAAAACGCTATCCGGGTGGACATGGCGTTAGGTGGTTCTACAAACACTGTGCTCCACATACCCGCGATTGCAGCGCAAGTAGGAATAGATATACCTCTAGAATTATTCGACAAACTGGGCAAAGAGACTCCACATCTCTGCAACATGGATCCCAGCGGACCCTACACGGTACTGGAACTGGACGAGGCTGGTGGAGTACCAGCTGTACTCAAAGAATTAAGTGACGCTATTCATCGGGATGCAATGACTGTTACCGGAAAAACTCTTGGAGAAAACATTAAGGACGCTGAAGTGATAAATAGCGAAGTGATTCGGCCGAAAAATAATCCGGTTCATGAAGAGGGAGGGCTTGCGATACTAAAAGGAACACTGGCACCGGATGGCGCAGTGGTCAAACAAGCTGGTGTGGATCCCAGTATGCTAAAGTTTGAAGGTAAAGCCAGAGTGTTTGACGCCGAAGAAGATGCTTTAGATGCAATCATGGGACGCAAAATAAATCCGGGTGAGGTCATAGTGATAAGATACGAGGGACCTAAGGGTGGTCCCGGGATGAAAGAGATGCTCAAGCCAACCGCCGCACTGATAGGCACCGGGCTTGGAAACAATGTTGCGATAGTCACTGATGGCAGATTTTCCGGTGCTACCAGAGGACCCTGCATCGGACACGTGGATCCCGAAGCCATGAACGGAGGACCAATAGCAGTGGTAAAGGACCTGGACATTATTTCGATAGATATACCAAACCGCAAGCTCGACCTGAAAATTCCAGAGAAAGAATTACAGGAACGATTAAAACAGTGGAAACCTCCAGAGCCCAAAGTCAAGAAAGGAGTTCTCGACATATATTCAAAAATCGTGAAACCCACATCCAAAGGCGCAGGATTCCTATACTAAAACATATTTGCTAAAGCTATTATATAAAACTCAAACACTAAATTCGTCTAATCTTAAATTAAAATGTGTTAATGTATTGAGTTTGCTTAAAGTGAAGAAAAAAGGGAACACACTGATTATTAAAATCAACAGAGTTGGTGTAATGTTCCCTAGCCTTTTTATTTTAATCCCATTTTCTCCCGTTCTCTCTTTATTAGATCTCTCCTAAGAATCTTTCCGGTAATAACTCGAGGTATACCCTCCACAAACTCTACCTCTCTAATTTTTTTATAAGCCGCTATTCTCTCAGCCACCCAGTCAATTATCTCCTGCTCAGTTATTTTGCCCTTGTATTCTGGTTTGGGAACTATGAAAGCCTTGGGGATTTCTCCAAGCGCCTGGTCCGGTGCCGGTTTTGGGATTACAGCACAGTCCAACACTTTGGGGTGCTTGAACAATAGATCCTCAAGTTCCGCGGGTGCCACAGCGTAGCCCTTATACTTTATCATCTCCTTCATCCTATCCACCAAGTGCTCATACCCTTCCTCATCAATGAATGCCACATCACCGGTGCGGAACCACTTCAATCCGGTTTTGGGGTCAGTCCAGAATGATTGCTCTGTGGCTTCCGGCTTCTTCCAGTATCCCTTAAAAACTTGGGGACCCCTAATCACTATTTCTCCCATCTGACCCGGTTCCGGTAGCTCCTTATCGGTTAAGACATCGACTATCTTGTGCTGGGTGTCCGCCATGAGTATTCCCTGAGTTTCTAATCTGTTCCTGTGAAAAGGATTCGCTGCAACCGGGGCAGCCTCAGAGAGCCCCCAGCCCTGCCCTACTAGAAGGTCTTCGGTTCCTTTGCATTTTTCCTTCGCTAGTTTTTCAAATTTCCTAGCGAGTTCTGTGGGAACTGGTGCCGCTCCGTTAGCCATTACGTGGAAAGAAGTCCAATCGTAACCCTCTACCTCCGGGTTCTCAAGATGTCTCACTATTAAGTTGAGTAGGGGTGGCACGCAGAGACTGTAGGTTACCCGGTATTTCTCCACTAGTTCGCACCATTCTGCCAAATTGAAGCCGGACATTACAACCTGAGCCCCACCGTTCCAGACGGTAAGGTTCATAGATAATACGAGGCCAAAGATATGATAGAGCGGAATCAGAATTATGAAAACGTCGTTTTCGTTAAAGTCGGTGTGGCTGGACCATTGAATAGTGTTAGCCACCATATTATAGTGCGTCAGCATTGACCCTTTAGGCAGCCCGGTAGTTCCACTTGTATACAGGAGAGCGGCGAGATCCTCCTTAACGTCATACTCATATCTGGGTGGGTTGGGCTCGTATTTTTCCAAAAGTTCGCTAAAGGAATAAGTGTCCGGCTGCTTCTGCCCAATTACTATTATGTTTTTAAGCCCAGTTTTATCCTTAACACCATTAACAATTGGGTACATACCCTCATGGACTATTATGGTCTCTACCTCGGCGTCTTTGATCTCGTATTCCACCTCGGACTCTCGGAACATGGGATTCATGGGAACAAAGACACCTCCCGCCTTGGATATTCCGTAGCAGGCGATTTCCCATTCAATGCAGTTGGGGGAGTAAATTATTACTCTGTCCCCCTTCTTAATTCCGATATCAGCTAAGGCAGTAGCTAATTTATCTACTGATTCGCCGAATTCTTTGTAAGTCATTTTTTTCAGATACAGGAAGGCGTATCTGTCTGGAAATCTTCCAACGGTGTCGTCCAATATTCCGTAAAAAGGAATTTCGGGATAGTAGAGATGTCCTCCTTTATAATATTTCATTTAAGCCCTCTCCTTTCTAAATGACTGATGGTC
>DXJA01000117.1 GCA_019056875.1 Candidatus Jordarchaeum madagascarense | reverse complement strand
TTAAAAAAATTTTTTATATGTAAATTTGGTTGCCGTCGATAAACTTTCTAATTTCTCTCACAACAGCCTGAGTGCTTGGTGGAAGACCAACGAAAGATACGACGCCGTTAATTGCAATAGTGGGTACACCCTGAATTTGGTATAATTTGGCTTTCTCTTGGCCGGTTTTTGTTCCTACGTTTATTTCGTTTATTATAATGTGTTCTTTTAATGTTTTTTCAATTTCTTTTGCCGATTCTTCTAACATTTTCTTCGCTGCGGGACAGTACGGGCAATTTTTTGAATAGAACAGTTCTATGACTATCATTTTATTACCTCGTCTCGATTACGGTTCTTCACGGTTATTGCACAACTAACCAAACGGTTAGCCGTATTTAAGCTTTACGATAGTTAATTATCATGCACACCCGGCTACCCAAAAAAGCCCTAAAAAAGAAAAGATAGACTCCAAAGAACAATATTTAAAAAAGGATAAAAAAAGGAATTAAAGAATTTCAGAATTTTCAGAAGTTTACTTGCCTGCCCCAACACGAATTTTATTCTTAAAATTTCCTCTTCGGCATTAAATCATAGGCACTTGGCAAAAAGGAAAGAAAAATGAAAGGGTCTTTAAAGTTTTAGCACCCAAATCTCGGTTTCTTTAGGTAAGTTGCTTTTAGATACCTCTACTTCAGAAGATCCAATTTCTTTTACTCTTGGTTTTCCTTTGGTAAATTCTTCGACTTTTGCTAAACCCAGTGATAATCCTGGAGTTTTATAATGCATTGGGATTATTATCTTTGGTTTTATCAGATTCGCTGCCTTTGTGGCTCCTGCGGCGTCAACTGTGAAGACTCCCCCGACAGGAACAAATAGTACATCAACCCCGTCGATCTCCTTTACCGTCGCGTCTGAGGGGATGTGTCCTAGGTCTCCAAGATGGCAGAATTTTACTCCGTCGACTTCAAAATTGTAGATAACATTTTTGCCTCTCTGACTACCCTTACTTTCATCATGAAATGTCGGTATCCCCTTTACGGGGATTCCTTTAACGGTTTTAGTGCCACTCGTCCACGTAACCTTTTCAGCCCCATTTTTGCACACGTCCTCAACTTTGGAATAATGGTCAAAATGATCATGTGAAATCAAAACAATGTCACCAGAACATTTAGGTTCAGGCAAGCCCACAGATCCGCCGTGAGGATCAGTAACCACGACTACTTTGCTTCCTTTAATTTCGAAAGTAGCATGGCCCCACCATTTTACCTTCACCAATCTTCATTCCTCCTAAAAAATTTTCCAATTATGTGGTAGTTTTTAACTATGAAAATTATTACTTAAAGTTTCTCATTTAAAAAAAGCAGAATCATCACCTTGTTTATAATTCAAATAGTAGAAAAAGAGAAAAAACGAATAAAAGTGGATTATTTATTCTTTGTTGGCTTTGACTATGGTGATTTTTATTTGTTCATCGTTTACTTTCCATTTGTTCTGATAGCCTTTGCCTTTTCCCTGTTTTAAAACGATGGCCAGTGTTTCTTCTTTTATGTAATCGCTGTTCTCCTCTATTTCCTGGAACATTTTGTCGGTGCAGTCAATGTAGACTTCGATTCTCTGCATATAGTCAAGGTTCATTTCTTTTCTCATGGTTTGTATTCTTCTAACTATCTCTCTAGCCAAGGCTTCTTTCGCCAAGTCTGGTGTAATCTCAGTGTTGAGGAACAACTTTACATAAGTCGTCTGACCCATCGCGTAATTCCCTTTCTCTAAGGTTTCCACTTCAACCTCTTCATTTGTCAAATCTATTTGCTCTCCTCCGACATACACTGTTAGTTTTCCTTTCTGCGCTAGCTTCTGCGCAGCTTCTCTGGAATCAAGGCTCTCCAATGCCTTTACAATTTTTGGTGCTAAATTCTTATATTTTGGACCAATCTTTTTGAAGTCCGGTTTAAGATTATATGTGACATATTTAGCATCGTCTTTCTCGTACTTGACTTCCTTGACGTTGAGTTCATCTCTCAGTATGTCTTCCAGTGTTTTTATGTAATCAAGTCTTTCTTCCTTGGCTACAACTATCATATCTTTAAGAGGATGTCTGAGTTTAATGTTCTTACCCGCTCTGGCAGCGCGTCCAACACTCGAAATATCAATCACAAGACCCATACTTTTCTCCAGTTCATCATCAAAAAATTCGTCCTTGAATTCTGGGAAATATGTCATGTGAACGCTTTCAGGAGCTTCTCCATTTCCCTTTGAGAGATTAAGATACATAGCCTCAGAAATTAGTGGAATAAAGGGTGCTAGGAGTCTATTCAAGGTTTCCAAGGTCTCAAATAGAGTGTGGTAGGCGGCCACTTTGTCTTCATCCATTTCCGCTCTCCAGAATCTGCGCCTCGATCTTCGGATATACCAGTTGCTTAAATCATCTATGACAAATTTATCGATTGCTCTGGCAGCAACGTGTAACATATAGTTTTGCATTGCAGTGTCCACGGTTTTGACAACTCGGTTCAACCTGCTTTTAAGCCACTTGTCCAAAATGTTCTGGGAAACCATTTTCTTGAATTTCTGGTTGTAGGGATTGAAATTGTCAATGTTTGCGTTGGTCACATAAAAGTAATAAGTGTTCCAGAGAGTGTTCAGGAAATGGTTCCTGGTTTCGATCACCATCCGTTCACTGAAACGCTTGGGAGTCCAGGGAGGGTTGGATACGAAGAAGTACCAACGCATCGCATCCGCCCCCTCATTCTCGAATATTAGATTAGGGTCAACGACGTTCCCCCTAGATTTACTCATCTTGACACCGTTCTCATCCAAAACATGACCCAGGGAAACTACATTCTGATACGCGTTGCTGTCGAAAACAGTTGTTCCCACGGCGTGTAAGCTGAAAAACCAGCCCCGAGTCTGGTCAATGGCTTCAGTTATGAAAGTTACCGGGAAGGTGTTCTCAAAGAGTTCTTTATTCTCAAAGGGGTAGTGATGCTCTGCGAATGATGCTGCGCCGGAATCATACCAGCAGTCAATCACATAAGGCTCCCTCTGCATAGTTTCACCGCATTCAGGGCAAGAAAAATTAATCTCGTCCACAAACGGTCTGTGAGGATTAAAATCTTTAGGAAGCTTACCCGCATGTTTCGCCAATTCCTCAAAGCTACCCACACAAACATAGTGCTTATTATCACACTTCCATATGGGAAGAGGGGTCCCCCAGAACCGGTTGCGGCTAAGAGCCCAATCCTTCCCCTCCTCGAGAAAGTTGCCGAAACGTCCATGCTTAAGATAGCGAGGATACCAATTTATTTTCTCATTGTTCCTGAGCAAATTATCTCGCACAGAACTTAGACTAATATACCAAGTCTCAATAGCATAGTAAAGAAGAGGAGTATCACATCGCCAGCAGAAGGGATACGGGTGCTCCAAAACGCCCTTACGAAACAGGAGCCCCTTCTCCCTCAGAGCCTCAATAATCTTCTTATCCGCGTCCTTAACATTCATACCAGCAAAAGGCTTGGCCTCCTCCTTTATTCGCCCCGCCTCGTCCACCAGCTGGATTACCGCCAAATTATACTTCTTAGCAACCTCAAAGTCCTCAGCCCCAAAAGCCGGAGCCATATGCACAATACCCGTGCCCTCAGTAAGGGTAACAAAATCCGCCAAAACCACCACAAACGCTTTCTTCTCTGGCTTCACAAAATCAAACAAGGGCCAATACTCCAAACCCTCTAGCTCCTTACCCTTAAACTCCCTGATAATCTTATAGTCACCCTCAAGTACCATCTGGAGAGCCTTAGCCAAAATCAGATGCTCACCATTAAGCTCCACAAGAATATAATCATAATCCGGATGAACCGCCAAAGCCACATTAGAAAGCAAAGTCCAAGGCGTAGTAGTCCAAGCCAAAAAATAAGTATTCTCCTCACCCAACATCTTAAACTTCACGTGAATAGAAGGATCCTTAACATCCTTATACCCACCGAGCGCCACCTCATGCGCACTCAGAGGAGTACCACAACGAGGACAATACAAAACCACATAATAGTCCCGATACAGCTTCTCCTTATCCCAAATCTGCTTCAAAGACCACCAAACGGATTCAATATAATCAGGATTTAAAGTAATATACGGATTATCCATATCCATCCAAGCAGCCACACGCTCCGTCATCCGAACCCACTCCCGCTCATAGCGAAAAACACTCTCCTTACACTTCTCGTTAAACTTCGCAACCCCATACTCTTCGATATCCTTCTTACTATTCAAACCAAGCTCCTTCTCAACCTCAAGCTCCACAGGAAGACCATGTGTGTCCCAACCTGCTACTCTCGGGTTTACGTATTCTCCTTTCATTGTTCTGTATCTCATCACGATGTCTTTCACTGCTCTGGTCAGGACGTGACCTACATGGGGTAAACCGTTTGCGGTGGGTGGTCCTTCGAGGAATACGAACCATCCTTTGTTGTTGTTTTCTCGGTGTTTTTGGGTTTTTTGGAATGTTTTGTTTTGTTTCCAGAGTTGTAGGATTTTTTCTTCGACTTTGGGGTAGTCGGGTGTGGTTTCCACGTTTTCGTAGAGAGTCATTTTTGTCACTTCCATTTATTGGTTTTATTTAGGGGTAATAAGGAATTGTAATTAAATGATTGTGGTCTTAAATTTTTTTCATAATGTGTTTTGGTTAGAGGAGTTATTTTCACAGTTGATTCTTTAAAACTAATTTTGACGTGGTTATTAAGCGTTTTCAACGGAAGGTTTTGCCTTTTTTCATTTGAGAAGTAGTTCCGCTTTTTAACAGTTAAATTTGGCGGCGATACACTTCCGTTGACCTCCGTAGTATTAGGAAAAAAACATGAATAATATTTAAACTTTCTGATACTCATTTTTTCTAAAATCGTGCGGTTTTTGGTCTTTATTTCCTTTTTGGAGGTTTTTG
>DXJA01000116.1 GCA_019056875.1 Candidatus Jordarchaeum madagascarense | reverse complement strand
ATCAACATATTGTTACTTGGTTAAAAAATCTGCAAAATTTTTTTAGAAATTTTTTGGTGCAATGTAGAAGCTCAAAATTTTATTCGAGTATTAGTATAAACGAGTTCTACATTATCATTTATAATCAGTTTGGCATAATTAGTTTTTCTTGGAGAATTTACGCGCCCTATTTTAGACGGCGAACCTTTTCTCAATCTCTGAGAGTGATAAAGTGTTAATCAGGTTCTTCTTTGTGCACCATCCTCTCCTTGCTTGGTACACACCGTACTCCATGTAATTTAAGTGGTTCCTATTATGAGAATCGGTTCCAATGGCTAGACTTACACCTCTATCAATAGCTGACTTGATTTGAACATCTCTGAGATCGAGTCTTTCGGGAAAAGCGTTTATCTCTAGGATTGTTCCGGATTCTTTTGCCTTTTCTATTATCTCAGCTAAATCTATCTCGTAGGGAGTTCTCCGGTTAATTATCCTCCCAGTGGGATGAACAAATATATGCATTAAACCGCTCTCCATGGCCCTGATCACTCTCTTGGTTATGACCTCTTTACTCGCCTTGAATCCGGAATGCACCGCCGCGAGTACTACGTCTAACTCTTTAAGTAGGTTTTTGCTCAGATCCAGCTCTCCCTCCGCATTGATGTTTACTTCCGCCGACTTTAGTATTCTGAAATCATTAAACTGATTGTTGAGCTGATCTATTTCCTTCATCTGTTCAATTAGTCTCTCCTCACTCAGAGCTCCGGCAATTTTGAGTGAACCCACATGGTCGGAAACACAAATATATTCATAGTTTTTTTCCCTAGCCGCACCAGCTAAATCCGGGATGGAGTCCATTCCGTCGCTCCAATTGCTGTGTACATGGAAATCTCCCTTAATATCGGAGAGCTGCACTAACTGGGGCAGGCTATTATTCATGGCGGCCTCGACCTCGCCCATATCCTCCCTGAGCTCTGGCTCAATATAACTTAACCCAAGCGCCCCATAACATTCTTCCTCAGTTCTCCCCGCTACCCGGGCATCATCTCTAAACACACCGTACTCACTAAGTTTAAGGCCTTTCTCTATAGCCACGATCCTTAACTTAACATTGTGCTCCTTTGACCCGGTGAAGTAGAGCAGAGCCGAACCATAGATTTCCTCGTCAAAAACTCGGACATCAACCTGTAAGCCATCTTTTAGTACAACCGAAGACTTGGCGGGTCCTTTACCCAAAACCAGTCCAACCTCTTCCAGACTGGTAAAAAAGTCCATAACACTCTCTGGTTTTTGGGATATTACCAGTATATCCAAATCCCCCACGGTTTCTCTCCTTCTTCTATAAGAACCCGCAACTGTAACCCGTTCCACAAAGCCGAGTGATCCTAATTTGTTTTCCAAATACTTCGCAATTTGATCTGCGTACACCAAGGGTAGTCTTTCTCTGCTCTTTTTTGCGAATTCTATTCCCTTAAGCAGGTTTTTTTCGGTTTTAACGCCCAGTGTTTTTATCCTTCTTATTCTGTGTTCCTTAGCCGCTCTTTCCAATTCCTCCAAATTTTTGATCTTCAACTTATCGTAGAGAAGCTTAACCCTCTTTGGTCCCAGTCCCTCAACCGTTGACAACTCCGCTATGTTTACAGGGTACTTCTCCTGGAACTCCTCGTAAACTTTTGCCATTCCATTTTCAACGAGTTCGCCGATAATTTCCGCAATCGCAGCACCGATTCCCGTAACCCTTCTTATTTCTCCTCTACGGTAAATGTCTTCTACATCCTCCGGCAAGGACTCTATAATCTTAGCTGCATTTCTGAAGGCTCTAATCTTAAATTTAATTTCATCCTGCATTTCCAAGTAGAAAGCCAAATCCTCCAGCACCCTTGCGATCTCAAAATTTTTCGTACTCACCCGCTCCATAAAATGATGCTAAAACTCAATTCGGAATCAGCTCTGACATCTCGGACAATAATACGAGGTTCGGTTACTCATTTTAAGAATTTCCACCTCTCCACCGCACCTTGGACATTTAGCGCCTCTTTTTCGGTAAAGTAAAAGAAAGTCTTTAAGCTTGTTTAAATCCGCATCTGCTTTAATCACCTTTCTTAGAATCTCTTTTGTTTTGTTTAGTATTCTAGTTTTTTCATCTCGGGTTAGGTTCATAACCTTTGTATCAGGCCTTATGTCCGCTTGGTAGAGTATCTCGTCAGAATACATGTTTCCTATGCCCGCGATTATGCTCTGATCCATAAGAAGGCTTTTAGCCGTCCTCCTTGCATGATTATCACATATTTCCAAGAATTCTTTTTCCCCTATTTCTAGAGGCTCTGGACCCATGTTTCTAATGGTCTTAACTTGGGAAACGCTCTCTACCAAGTAGAGTTTTCCAAATCTCCTTTGGTCAATCAGCCTTAACTCGTAACCATTATTAAAAAGGAATATTATGCGAACATACTTTTCTTCAGGTGTTCCAGTTTTTATGTAACTTAAATTACCGGTCATGCCAAAATGAAAAATTAGTTTTAGGGAATAAAGTTGTAAATTCACAATGAGAAATTTGCCCCGCCTGTCTACGGATTCAAAAAGGTTACCTATTAACTTTTTTCTAAAGTCCTTAATAGATGTTACAAAAAATCTCCGGTCACGAACATCTAGCTCTTTAATCTCTTGCAGAAGAGACTGCTCAATATAAAACTTAAAAGCTTCAACCTCAGGCAGTTCAGGCAAATCAACAGCAACCTTCAAGTGGTAAACCAAACGCTGACATTATACATTTAGGAACCGATTATAAAAATTAACTCCAATTATATATATGAGTAGAAAAATATTAAAAAAAGATTTCTTTCTTTACTCGTATACACCCGATTCCCTT
>DXJA01000115.1 GCA_019056875.1 Candidatus Jordarchaeum madagascarense | reverse complement strand
GAAGAAATCGCAAAAAAGATGAAACTTCCTGTTAAAAAAATTAGAAAAATTCTGAAGTTTGCGCAGCAACCTATTTCGCTCGAAACGCCAATCGGAGATGACGGTAACGCTTCTTTGAAAGATTTTATTGAAGATAATAATACCCCTCTTCCGGATGACATATTTATTCGAATTAGTCAAAGAGAGAAAATTGATGAAGCTCTTAAATCCCTTAATGAAAGAGAAGCAGCAATTTTAAAAATGCGATTTGGAATCGGAAGTGGAAATGAGCATACCCTGGAAGAGGTTGGACAGAAATTCAGAGTCACAAGAGAGCGAGTAAGACAAATCGAAGCAAAGGCCATAAGAAAATTAAGAGGGCCTAAGCGGAGTAAAAAACTGGAATCGCTTTTAACTGAGACCATGGCATGAATATTGATACGCTTTGGCGTATATAGTATTGTGTAAACAAGATGTTTTTTTATTTTCTGAAAGATTCTCGCCTTTTTTAAAGAAATCCCAACCATCCGATTTCTCTGTTGAGAATCGTGCATTACTTTATCTTAAGCATTCTGACTTTGCGCTTAATTTAGGGGATTTTGAGCAGGGCTATTTTTTTAAGAAAGGTGATGATATCCAACAGAATTAAAGGATAGTGCATTTTCATAGAATGATCCTTAATCAGAATGGATCGAAAGGAGGTGTTTATTCTTGGCTTTTGTGTTAGTCAAAGACAATGAATCCTTGGAGAATGCTCTTAGAAGATTCAAAAGAAAAGTCCAACGAGAAGCCATAATGAAAGATTACAAGAAGAGTTCTGTTTACTTAAAACCTGGCGATAAAAAAAGAATGAAGGAACATCGTGCACGTAAGCGTATAAGAAGATACCTCAGGAGAAAGCAGGAAAGAGACATTTGGTGATTTAAATTACTCTAGGCGTTGTGTTTCGAACGATTTCGAACGATATTTGACTCATGTTCCATGAGATGTTATAAAACCCACTCATTGGCCTGATATAATTGGCACAGGAGATTACGTGGATGAAAAGTCTGGATGATTACCTTCCTATAGTCGGCGAGAAAGTAGTAGGACAGATCTACCAGAAAGCTCACCGCCTGATTAATAAGCACATTGTACATATAAACTCCACTGCTTATGGTGGCGGCGTTGCGGAGATCCTCAACAATCTTATTGTGTTATTAAACGATATTGGAGTGGATGCGGGGTGGCGGGTGCTAATCGGTCCATCTGATTTTTTCTCAATCACAAAGAAATTTCATAATGGTTTGCAAGGCAATTCTATTAATCTTAGCAACAATAAGAAAAGACTTTATTTAGAAACGAACGACCGCTTTTCTCGATTTACCCACTTGGACCATGACTGCGTGATTGTGCACGATCCACAACCTCTCCCTCTCATCAAATTCAATAAAAAGATTCAACCCTGGATTTGGCGATGCCATATCGATATCACCCATCCAAGTCCAGAGCTCTGGAATTTTGTTAAAACATTTATCCTCCGCTACGATCTGATGGTCATTTCCAGCGAGCAATTCAGAAAAGACGATCTTCCTCTGGAGCAAAAGACAATTCATCCGTCTATCGATCCATTATCCCCGAAAAACATGGATCTTTCAGATGATCTCATCGCTAAAACTTTAAAGAAGTTCGATATTCCCATGGATAAGCCCCTTATTACCCAGGTATCTCGGTTCGATCCATGGAAAGATCCTGAGGGAGTTCTGAAGGTTTTTAATGAAGTGAAAGAAAAAGTGGATTGCCGGCTGGTCTACTGTTATAACATGGCGCCGGATGATCCGGAAGGCATCATCATATACAACAAGATGAAAAGAATTGCTGGGAAGTATCTGGAAAGCGGCGATGTTCTTTTCA
Source organism: Candidatus Jordarchaeum madagascarense (assembly GCA_019056875.1). Classification (GTDB taxonomy): domain Archaea; phylum Asgardarchaeota; class Jordiarchaeia; order Jordiarchaeales; family Jordiarchaeaceae; genus Jordiarchaeum; species Jordiarchaeum madagascariense. The sequence continues at coordinate 872 of DXJA01000115.1, read as the reverse complement.
GGCTTGGGGACGATCAGATTCTGGTGAATGTCCTTCAGAGAGTGTCATCGGTCATTCTGCAAAAATCAATCCGGGAAGGATTCGGGCTCACTGTTTCAGAAGCCCAATGGAAAGAAACGCCTGTTGTGGCCTCACGTGTAGGGGGTATTCCCGAGCAGGTTATCGACGGCAAAACCGGATTTCTAGTGGATCCACAGGATATTTCAGGATGTGCGGAAAAGGTGGTCACCTTGATCAAGGACAAAAAGCTTGCCGCCAAGATGGGTAAAGAAGCTAAAGAATTCGTTAAACAAAAATTCCTGATCACACGCCATCTCGACGATTATCTTAACCTTTTGATCGATGTTCTAATTAGCTAATAAAGTGAGCTATTGAGATAACCGGGCTTTATCTCGTTTCCTATCGGCTCTACTGAGATTTGAATTTTTTACTACCAAGCGTTAGACTATAAGAAAAACTATCTCATGCCTTCAACAAAGCACAAATCTGGACGGCTTATCATTGTATCCAATCGGCTTCCCGTAGCCATCACTAAAAAAAAGGGAAAGGTTACAATTCAACCAAGCCCGGGCGGATTGGCCACAGCCCTACGGGCTCTCCAGACACAAAAAGAAGTCGTTTTTTTTGGATGGCCGGGCTATGCTCCAGAAAGTGGCAATGAGCAAAAATTTATCGAATCAACCTTGAGAGAGAAGCATAAATGTTTTCCTGTATTTTTAACACGAAGGGAGATCGACAAATACTACTATGGTTTTGCTAATCGAACTCTCTGGCCACTTTTTCACTATTTTACTTCCTATTGCACCTTTGAAAAGTCGGAATGGGAGGCCTACTGGCACGTCAACCAGAAATTCTTCAAGGAGATTATTCGG
>DXJA01000114.1 GCA_019056875.1 Candidatus Jordarchaeum madagascarense | reverse complement strand
TATATTAGAGGCCTGTTAATTTTTTTTATTTGTTGGAGGAATGAATGTACGCACGATTTGAGGATTACCAATACCGGAATATCTGATTTGGATTCGCTTTTGGGTGGTGGTTTCTTATCAAACTCAATCATTACCATTTCCCACCAGTCAGGTGTACAATTTTGGGAGCTTCTCCATAATATGGTATACAACAATTATGATGAAAATTTCCACTTAATACTAGTTACCTTTCACCTGTCTTTACAGGAACTCATAGATCGTTTGAAGGTTTCCATGAAGACTGACCAGCATTACCAAGAAGTGATGGAAAGCCTTTCATCTAATAGTTATAGCGTTATCGATTGTTTTAATATATCTAAGGGCGAAGAGGATAAAACAAAAGGTATTGTTCATTACGTATCTAATCCCTTTAACGTGGATAATCTTCTGTCGGTGATGTCTAAGGTTAGGGAAAACGTCCCCCAAGACAAGCGTGTTTATTGGATTTTTTACAATCTTACGAATATGAGCATTGGTGTCCCTGAGGACGCCTTGTTAAAATTTTGTAGAAGAGCTTTTCGCTTTCATAAACAGAGTGGTGACATAGCGTTCTATCTCTTAAATGAAAATGCTCATACGAAGAAAATTTTTGCTAGGGTGTATCAATTATCGGACGTTTTTATCAAGCTTATCGCCGAAGGAACCCCCAAGGGACTGGAGAACGGTATCCAAGTTCTAAAGGGTGTTTTTCCCTTCCAATCAAAAAGAATATTTTATCATGTAGATGAAAATGGAGAGACAATATTCAAAAACAACATAATGGGTATTAACTTCCAGATGTCCCCCACTTTTTCCACCACCGATTATCTGGGAAGTGGACAGGCTGTCAGGGAGGATACTACGGTTATTAGAACTGGGACACCTAGGTTGGACTCATTGTTGGGTGGTGGAATTTTACCGAACTCGATGATTATTGCCTCCTTCCAGTATGGTGTCCGAATTTTTGAAACCTTCCATTCCTTTTTTCCAAAACCGCCTTATGAAAAAACGCATTTAATTCAAATTAATTATCATTTCTCATCTGAAGAACATGAAACCCGCTTAAAAACGTTGGAGCAAAACCGTTTACAAAGCAAAATGAGCATTATCGACTGTTTAGGAATAAAAAGTGAAACAGATACACAGAGCAATAATTTTTATCATGTATCCGATCCTTTCGACGCGGATAAACTCTTATCAGTTATGACCAGAGCCAGAAGTAATGTTTCCGAAGACGAGCAAGTTTTCTGGATTTTCCATAGCCTCACAGACCTAAGCATTGGCCTTCCTGAAGATGAGGTGCTAAAGTTCTGCAGAAGGGCGTTCCGCTACCATAAGTGGTGTGGAGACCTAGCACTCTACATATTGAATGAAAAAGCTCATTCCGAAAGATTTCTTGCCAATCTCTATCAACTATCGGATGTCTTCATCAAGTTCATCGCGGAAGATACGCTGGAAGGAATAGATACCAGCATTCAAATACTAAAGGCTCCATTTATCTTTAGTACAAAAAATACCAAATACGTATTGGATGAGAAAGGCCAAATCCAATTCCTAGAAGATTAACACAAACAACATAAAAACATAGCTTTTTGAACGTTCATAAAAATTGTAAAATTTTTATGAAGGCTTTGCAAACGATTCATTTTGGAAACTATAAATAACTTATAATAAAGAAATCCACTCCCACATTTTATAAACAAGTCTCTTTCTTTAATTGCTTAATAAAAAGTAATAAATACCGAGTACCATTCAAATTAAAAATAATTCCTTTAAAAAGAGGTTATTGTATGAAGAATTACACAACAATAAAATACCAAGAATTGGAAGAGGGAATCGGCATATTAACCCTGAATCGTCAGGAAAGACTTAACGCACTGAATTTCGAAATGATAGAAGAACTCCACGACACATTAAACGAGCTGGAGTGGAATCTGGACTGCCGAGTATTGATAATCACGGGTGAAGGCAGAGCGTTCTGCTCTGGAACTGATCTCAAGGAGACCTCTCTTTTCGAATCGGTGGACAAGCTTCCGGAAAAATATTCGAACCTCAAGTACTTGAATGTGGATGACGAAGCGAAAAGGAAAATTTACGGTCAGAGAAGAATCGCTGACGTAATGATCAGTTTAAGAAGAATCAACCAGCCAGTAATCGCTGCCGTGAAGGGCCCCGCAACCGGTGGTGGTTTTGCCTTAGCCATGGCCTCTGACATTAGAATAGCCGGCGAAAGTGCAAGATTCAGCAATGCCTTCATCAACATCGGCATGTCAGGAACAGACGTAGGCAGCAGCTACTTTTTACCCAGACTAATCGGACTATCCCGAGCCGCAGAAATATTATACACCGGAAGATTTGTAGACGCAAAGGAAGCAGAAAAAATAGGCTTCGTCTCCAGAGTGGTTCCCGACGACAAGCTAATGGAAACCGCTCTAGAACTAGCCCGGGAAATGCTCAAAAAGACTCCACTCGGACTACGCCTAACCAAAGAAGTAATAAACATGAATATTGACGCTCCCAGTATTGAAGCTGCAATATACCTTGAAAACCGAAACCAGGCAGTGTGTATGGGCACAAAAGATATTTTCGAAGCCTTAACGGCCTTCTTTGAGAAGAGAAGCTCCAAATATGGAAAACGCTAGAAATACATTTGAACTAAACAGCTTCTAACAATTACCATATGGAACCCTTTCCTAAATGATTATGAATTGCAATACTACAATTATCCCCCTTCTTTCACACACTACTTTTACTCTTTTTTTAAGCGTTTAGAAATTCCAGCATTTTATCTATATCTGTAGTGGGAAATTTACAGGCGTAATTCTGACAAACATAAGAAGTTGCTCTGCCTTGTATACTTTCCTGATATTTAGTGAAATCAGCAAGGCTAGTGATTTCAGGTGACTCCACCTCGCTAGGAATAAAGAGCACCACCTTGTTGGGTATAAATCTCT
>DXJA01000113.1 GCA_019056875.1 Candidatus Jordarchaeum madagascarense | reverse complement strand
TTTTGTTTATTGTGTTTTTTTTTAATGATAAGGAGAAAAAAGAGATCTACAATCTTTAAATAAACGACGCTCTTCCGATCTGAATTAATTAAAAAATTGTAACACATAAAACCTCGTCAACAAACACGCTATTCTTTCGTTTTCATCTACCTACAACTATAGCCTGAGCGGTGATATCATCTCCCTCTTCTGACATTAAAAATACTGCCAAAGCACCTATCTTCTCAGGAGTAGTTTCCCTTTTCAGGATCGATTGTGACTGAACTATGCTGTCAAAAATTGCCTTGTTCTGCTCGCCTCCTACTCCGTTCTTCCACAAATCTGTCCAAACGAAGTGGGGACAAATAGCGTTAGCCGTGATGCCGTAATCCGCCAAGATTATTGCGAGGCTTCCAGTGTAATTGATGACCGCGGCTTTAGAAGCTGCATAAAAGGGAATAAGAGTGTTTCCCATCATCGTTCCCGCAGAGGAAGAAATGTTTATGATTTTTCCGCCCCTTTGGTTTCTCATGTGGGGGATCACATATTTACAGCAGAGAAATACTCCTTTCAAATTGGTGTCAAATGTGATGTTCCAATCATCCTCTTCAATTTCCAATGGGCTTTGGATTTGAGTGAGCGCTTCGAGACGTCCCGGCACACAGGTCCCAGCGTTGTTTACAAGGACGTCAATCTTCCCAAATTTTTCCAAGGTCTTTTTGACCATTTCCTCCACTTCGTTACTCTTGGTGACATCAGTCTTTATGACCAATGCTTTCCTATCTACACCCCTGATTTTATCAGCCGTTTTTTCAGCCGCCTCAACAGTTATATCGGCGATAACAATGTCCGCTCCCTCCTTAGCTGAAGCCAGCGCAATACCTCGACCTATTCCTCGGGCACCACCAGTAACTATTACCACTTTTCCATCTAGTTTACCCATAATCAAACCTCCAATGCGTTTCACATTAATAGAATCAAGCTTAATTAAGGTTTTATTATACTATTTGGTTATTCAGTCTTTAACATATTCATAGGGTAATAAGTGTGTTTTTAATTGGGTTAAATTATCAATACTTTTAGATAGTTTGTGTCCTTTCGTAGAAGGTAAGAAGAGGTGTATTTATGGATTGGAAGGTCAGGGCTCCTCTCCGAGTGGATTTGAGCGGTGGTTGGACTGATGCCGCACCGTTTACTGAGCAGCATGTGGGGGCTTTGGTGAATTTTGCCATAGACAAGTTTCAAATCTATGATGGAAATGAGATTAGCTGTGGCTGGTTGGGTATGGGGCTTGGAACTAGTGGTGCCTACAATGTTATTAAAGCAATTACTGAGGATGGTCTGCATGACCGTGAGAAAATTTTGGTTAGGGCTTATCAGAGGGAGCTGCAGGAAAATGTTTGTGGAATGCAGGATATGGCTGCTAGTACTTATGGGGGGTTAAACTATTGGGAGTTTTATAGGGATCAGTTTTATCGAACTTCGATTCCCGTAACGGGAGAGGTGCGCAGGGGGCTTCAGGACCTTGCGGTGCTTGTGAATACCGGAAAATCGCGTAGTCCTCGTCACTTTTTTGTGTATGCCAGTTATCCCCACGTGGAACCGATTTTAATCAAGTTGAGTGAGATTGCTACAAGGATGAGGGATGAACTTCTTTCTGATAATATGCCTCGTGTCCGACAGTTGGTTAGGGACACTTGGTACTGGCAGAATAGGATACCAACCGTTGGCACTCCAGAGATTGAAAACCTGATTAAAATGGCTGATGCAGGAAAGGTTTGCGGAGCGGGAGGCGGAGGCTGCGTCCTACTATTATTCAAAAATGAAAAAAGGCTAGAAACTTTCAGAGAAAAGCATAAAGAAGTAATCCCCTACAAAATATGGGAGAAAGGAGTGGAAAAATCAGAGGGAGAAATCTAAAATCTAGATAAATTATCTTAATGGTGGAGATATTTTATGGCAAAAGGAAAGAAAATGCCCGAAGAAGAACTTATAATGGAAATCCGAAAATTCTTGGACGAAAGAAAAGAACTAGTACTATGCACTTGCAGCAGTAACATTCCCCGTGCTACTCCTATGGATTTTTATACTGAAAAAGAAGGTTTTAACGTCTATGTGGGCCTTGCTCCGGGAAGAAAGGTGAAAAATATTGAAGAAAACCCCATTGTTAGTATTGGAATTTATACTCCCATGGACACCGGTAAAATACAAGGAATGCAGATTACCGCCACAGGAAAAGAAAGATTGATATTTTTGAGAGAAGAAGACGAAGGATATGATGAGGCGCAAAAGATAGTTCAAGGAAGAAGAGACCTGATCTTGAAAATAATTCCTGAAAAAATTGAACTACTAGATTACGATTTCGCCAAAAAAGGATATTCAAGACTACAAGTGTTAGAACTTTAATATTTATCCGAAAAACAGGCTACCGATTCCTTATCTTATTCCAGGGATTCTTGAATCTTTTTTAAAAGTTACAGGGGGGATGCAGACTTTCTCTTTTTTTCTTTGAGGCTTGACTTTAAGTAAGGAGGAAAGGAAGCTAAATTTGAATGCTTCTTTTCGGGGTGACAGCGAAGCGTTCTGCATCTTTAAGAATTTATCTAATAAATAGAAGCCACCGTTAACCAAGCGTTTCCTGCCGTGAGCCGTGACTAACCATAACCCCCTTAAAGAGATAAGAAAACAGGACAAGAGCAGAAAAACAAAACTAAGAGCAGGGCAAAAAATCTAGAAAGTTAAACTATAAACAAACACTATGAGAATCTACTTAACTAAAAAAGGAGAATGGGAAGGAAAGCGAAACCCCATAAACGAGTTAAGGGGTTCACAGGCTTCCATCACTCGTGTTCTTATCCGGATTACACTCTACGGCGGAAGTAGTAGAACAAAACCACAGCCACCACACCCACAGCCGCAACGACGCCCACGACGTAAATCAGGGGACTAACACTACCCTGAGTTCCAGCCAACAGCAGCATAGCGAGGAGCACTGTTTGGGGACGGTATAGGTTGCCAGGAAGTCACGGTGAAGTCCTCCGTACGCGATGTAGACATATCCACTGGTCTGGGATTGCTTGAGAAAACGGCTATCTCCGATGCAGTGGAGTACCACACGGTGACGGTGTTGGTGTTATTAGTCCTCGTATCATTTGTTATGAAGGTCTGGTAGGGTACAGCGAACCACGACGGCGTTAAACCATCCGCACCAGTTGGCAAATCAGATCCCCCGAAATGGGGCGTAGCATACCACACCGTTATCGTTCCGTTGGACACCACCTGCACTTGTGCTCCGGAGATGGGTAGACCCCCGGAATCAGTGACGTTCACACGCAGATAGTATGCCTCCACGCTACCCGTAAAATCATTATTGATACAACCAGAAGTCCAAATGTATCCTCCAGTTGTACTGTTTACAGCAATGTTACCCAGAAGTGTATTACCAGTAGACGCCCCATCCAAATAAAAGCCGTAAATACTATTTACAGCGATGTTACCCTTAAGATTATTGTTGTTCGAGCTGGAGTCTAGGCGGAAGCCGTCCCAGTTGTTGTTAGTGGCGGTGTTATCAGAAAGAGTATTGTACGAGCTGTAGGCTAGGTAGAAGCCGACTTGAGTGTTGTTGTTTGCTATGTTAGCCGAGAGAGTATTGCTCAAGCTGTATTCTAGGACGAAGCCGTAGGTGTTGTTGTTTGCGATGTTACCGGAAAGAGTGTTGTAAAAGCCAGCGTTTAGGAGGAAACCGAAGGTGCTGTTTATTGCGGTGTTTCCCGTAAGATTGTTGTTCAAACTGTATTCTAGGACGAAGCAGTAATAGGTGTTGTTGTAAGCGGTGTTACCAGTAAGATTATTATTGTTGGAGCTGGAGCGTAGGTAGAAGCCGAAGTCGTTGCTTGTGGCGTTGTTACTCGAAAGAGTATTGTATGAGCTGGATTCTAGGTAGAAGCCTGCGGGGGTGTTATTGTTTGCAGTATTACCCGTAAGAGTATTGTACGAGCTTAAGTTTAGGTAGAAGCCATAGTCGGTGTTGTTGTTTGCGGTGTTACCGGAAAGAGTATTGTAAAAGCTTAAGTTTAGGTAGAAGCCATAGTCGGTGTTGTTGTTTGCGGTGTTACCGGAAAGAGTGTTGTACGAGCTGCCGTCTAGGCTAAAGCCCCACCTGTTGTTGTTTGCGATATTGCTCGAAAGAGTATTGTAGTTTGAGCTGGATAGGTCGAAGCCGTATTCGTTGTTTGTGGCGTTGTTATCAGAAACATTATTGTTGTCCGAGCTGGAGGTTAGGCGGAAGCCGTAGGTGTTGTTGTTTGCGGTGTTACCGGAAAGAGTGTTATTGTTCGAGAATAAGTTTAGAGAGAAGCCCCAAGCGTTGTTGTTTGCAGTGTTACCAGTAAGATTATTGTTGTTAGAGCTGAGGATTAGGCAGAAGCCATGGTCCTTGTTGTTG
>DXJA01000112.1 GCA_019056875.1 Candidatus Jordarchaeum madagascarense | reverse complement strand
TTTTAGAAATTTAATTTTAGATTGCACCACCAATTCAACATTCACCTTTTTAGAAAATTAAATTGGATCCCCCTACCTTACGTTTAAAAATTTTTGTACCTAACTCATTAAACTTTCTATTTCTTTAATCGAAACTTTCTCTTGAGTAATACCCTTCACACAGATTTTTTAGCTCACAGCATTAGATAACTATTGCTAGAATTTTCATTACCCTTTCATCAGTTTAATCAAGCATCACCATAAAATAGTTATTTTTCCAAAAAAACCTGAAACAATAAATCCATTTTGTAACACCCTTTCCCCAAAGTATTATTTCCCTAAACTACTCTTTATGCCCTACTATTTTTTTGAAAAATATCAAGAATTTTTATAGACAATTAACATCTTATTTACCACAATTTTTAATAACCGCTATTTAATTCCGATTTTTCAATCAAATGCTTATCGTCTATCTTAGACCAATTACCTGATTTTTAAATTTGCTTTAAAATACGCAAAAGTGATAAAATGAAAATAATACAAAAACTATTTATCATTTAACAAAGTAAAAAATTCTTAATTTTAACCATTAATATCAGCAGAACGGTTTTAAATTAGAAAAAATAACCTTAATTGGTAACTAAAAAAATGGACATTTCTATCTGGTGAGGTGTTAAAAATGGAGGTAACATTTGATTTAGAAGGTGAAAGTGTAACTGTTAAGCTTCCCGAGGACCTTTACTATCACAATGATCACTGCTGGGTCAAGGTTGAAGGCGGAAAAGCGAGAATCGGATTTGACGATTTCGGACAGGTAACAGCGGGAAAAATCTTGTTTGTGAGACTTAAACCGGAGGGAAAAACCACCGAGGCGGATAAAAGTTTTGGTAGCATAGAGACCGGGAAGTGGGTCGGTCCCCTGAAGTCGCCGGTTAGTGGTACAATTGTGGAAGTTAATCCCGAAATAAAAAAGAAACCTACGATAGTTAACGAGGATCCTTATGGTAAGGGATGGTTGGTGGTTGTGGAGCCTTCAAATCTGAAATCGGAACTTTCAAATCTTATAACTGGTGCTGCTATCAAGGGTTGGATTGATAAGGAGATAAAGGAAAGGCTGAAATAATCCACTTTTACTCTTTTTATTTTTGAGGCTGGATTGAAATTGGAAGAGTGGAGACTCTTAGATTTAGACGCTCTACCGGCAGTTGACACTCAAATTATTTATGAAGCTGTAGCGTTGGCTCGAAGCAAGAACCTGGTTCCTGACACTCTCATATTGTGCTATCCTGAAAGCCCACTCGTGTGTATAGGGTACCATCAGGAACTGGAAAAGGAGATAGACTACGCTTTCTGTAAATCTCAAGGGATACCTGTAGTTAGAAGAATTTTGGGTGGGGGAGCGGTATACTTGGACCAAGGGCAACTCTTCTACCAGATAATTGTTGATAGGAGAAATCCTAAAATTCCCATGTCGATAAAAGATTTTTTTAGAAAGCTTTTGGAAGCGCCCACGAAGACTTATCAGGATTTGGGGATTCCCGCGCAGTATAAGCCAATCAACGACATTGAGGTTGGTGGCAGGAAAATTAGCGGTAATGGTGCTGGTACCCTAGATAATGTTGTGAACATCATGACTGGAAATATCATAATGGATTTTAACTTTGAGATGATGGTGAAGATTCTAAAGGTTCCGAGCGAAAAGTTCCGAGACAAGGTAGCAAAGAGTCTCAAAGAACGAATGACCACCATAAAAAGAGAACTAGGACACGATGTTCCCCTAGAAAAAATAAAATCTCTACTTATAAAAAACTATGAGGAAACTCTCGATATTAACTTTCGAACGGAAACCCTTACCGACTGGGAAAAGAACACCATGACTGATCTGAGGAAAAAATACCAATCCCGAGAATGGTTGTACCTGCCATTTTTGCGTCACACCGACTTGGCGCGAAAAGTGAAAATTTCCAGCACAGCGTCTGTTTCTGAGTCCGCCTATAAGGCACCCGGTGGATTGATAAGAGTTACCCTAAGGATAGATGAGAATCGGATAAAGGGAATAATGTTCAGTGGAGACTTCTGGATATATCCTCAAGACAAGTTAGGTGCGCTAGAAAAAAGTCTTACAGGTGTTACAACCGATATTCACGAGATAAATAGAATTATTCAAAAATTTTACGAAGAGGAGAAAATAGAAACTCCCGGAGTAACCTCGGAGGACTTTCTAACGGCAATAAGACAAGCATTGGAATGAAGAGTTGTACATAAAACTAGACCTTTACCTATTAACCCAATATAATGTAATTAGTAGACTTCTTTCCTTTGAAAAATTCTTTTCATTAGCCATGTTAGCAGCGTAATGTGGCAACGATTCTCTGGGGGTCCAAGATTAGCTCTAAGGCATGGAGGGGGTTAACTACAATGATGTCCGCGTTTAAAATCGCTGATGAACATGCTCCTTCCTCTCCGAGCACCGCGATTCCCAGTTTTGCCCTTTTTAACATGAGTTCATCATTTTTACCGTTTCCAACAGCAATCGTGTTTTCGGAGCCCAATTCTTCCACAAATCTCTCCTTCGCAACGCTTTCCGGCGATGAGGACATTTCTACTCTGCGCCAATCTACCCCCAACATTTCTGCCAACTCTTCTAAATTACCCCTGGTGTCCGAGGACATGATAAACATTTTCACCTTTCGGGATAACTGGCGAATCTTTTCCTGCACCTCTAATGCAATATTACCGTTCATGGACAGGGTTCCATTAAGATCAAAAACCACATTTCTTATCTCTATCTCGCCCATTCCTGGAATCTGGAATACAATCATTTCCAAACACAACCTTCCATTTTAAACACATTCTTGAAGTAACTCCACATTTACCATCTAATAAACACACAGTTGAACTAGATTTTTTCTTGAATATTAAAA
>DXJA01000526.1 GCA_019056875.1 Candidatus Jordarchaeum madagascarense | reverse complement strand
TATCCGCCTTGAAGCTGAACGCGTTTAGTTTCAGTCGTCGCCGCCAGTTAGTCGGAGACGCTAAACGCCTGCCAGAGCGGAGAGGTTCATGCCCCTTTAGGGGTGCAAGTGCTCCCCTATGAAGCAGGAACCGAACACCACTAAGGAAACGTCCCAGGATGGGTAAGTTTCGGGCAACGGTTGGTGGGTTCAATGTCTTTAGAAGAGAGGATAATGGAGGCTTTTCCAAGAATTCCTCTTTCCCTTAATGTTGCTCTGACCGGGATGATGACTGCACTGGTGTGTGTTTCTACGATGGCTTTTCAGATTTATCTCCCGTTTAGCCAAGGTTACATTAATGCGGGTGAAGGTGTCATATATATAACTGCTTTACTGTTTGGGCCAGTCATAGGAGGTTTCGCGGGGGCAGTTGGTTCAATGCTGGCCAATCTCTTTCTTGGCTTTTCACAGTACGCTCTCGGGGTATTATTATTTAAAGGAGCCGAAGGAGTAGTTGTAGGACTTTTAGGATATAAGTTTCGTCTTTTGGTTAAAGGGTGGTGGAAGCCTCTCACCATAGTCATGTGTGCCGGAGTTTCTGGCTTGGTTCTTTACGTGGGTGTAAATTATTTCTCGGGTTTGATGGAGATTTATGGGGGAGTTCGTCCCTGGTGGTGGGGTGCTAATCTACTTACCGCATATTTCCAGTGGGGATGGTGGTACATGCTAGTTTATGTTTCGTGGTGGATGTGGCTGATCGTCTCTGTGGGGGTTGGTTTGTTGATCTTGTTTTTCGGTCTTAGGTTGTACGCGTCTACCGGCTGGAGTATTCTTGCCATACTTGTGGGCGGTCTTTGCATAATCATAGGCTATTTCCTTTATGAGCAGTTTTTCCTTGGTGCATCTCCAAGCATTGCCTCCGATATTGCTCAGATTCTCTTAGGTATTGTGATAGCGATTCCAATTGAGATAGCGATGAGGAAAATTTCACCAGAAATTTTCGTTCAATGTAAGCAAAGTGATAGTGGGGAAGAGAGATTAGGAAAATAAGAGTAAAGAAAAAAGTCATCGATATTTTTCAATTTTTATTATTTGCCTTTAAGAAAATTAATCACTTCTCTGTTAAATTCTTCAGGAGATTCCATATTGTATAGTTGCCCACCTTTAATAAATACGAGCCTGCTTTCAGAATTCAAGTCAGTATACGAGCAATGTAGGCTTGTGAATATTTTCTAGTTCTTATTTAACTCGACAATGTTAAATTTAACTTTTGTCTTATTTTTGCTATGTACTGAGGTATGATTACCCTCGTGGAAACAACTAACCAGACAGGAGGTTCCACGCAGGATATGACGGTGGACTACACGGAGAAGAAAAGACATGACCTACTTGACCCTAGAAGCTGGGGGTTGCCCGTGGAAGGTACAACCGACCTGGCGGAAAGATTACGACGCATCTGGGCCCGCTTCCGAGCCTGCTTCAGGACGAAAACCAGGGACACCAGCGAGCAAGCCTTGGTCTACATGCGGGGGTCGCTGACCATGGAGGAGAAGCGAAACTACTCCAACATCGCCCGCCGTGTAAACCAACCCCAGGACGACGGACAGAACCTGCAACACTTCATGTCCGACTCCCCCTGGCAAGCCCGCGCAGTCTTCAACCAGATCCAAGCCGAAGTACGCCAGAGACCAGAACTACAGGGAGGCATGCTAACCTTGGACGAAAGCGGAGACAAGCGGGCGGGAACCGGTAGCGCTGGAGCCGCCCGACAGTACCTAGGCCGACAGGGAAAGGTAGACCTAGGACAGGTCGGCGTGGCGCTGGGATACTACCAGGCAAACATCTGGCTGATGGTGGACGCAGAACTCTACCTGCCAGAGAATTGGTTTGACGACAACCACGCCGACCTACGCCGCCGCTTGCACATCCCCCAGGAGAGAACCTTCACGACCAAGATCGAGATAGGAATGGAGATGATCCGGAGGGCTAAAGCAAACAACACCCCCTTCCAAGTGGTGGGCTGCGATACTCTTTACGGGCGAAGCGCCCCCTTCAGAGCCGCTCTGGACGCAGAAAGAATCCTTTACCTGGCACAGATCCCCGCCAACACCATCGTCTACCTGGAGAAGCCCGAGACCGGAGTTCCGGAGAAGCCGCAGGAGCGTGGAAGAGGAAGGCCCCCCTCCCGACCTCAGGTCATTAACGGAGCACAGCCCGTGAGCGTGCAGGAGATAGTTCACCGCCTCGACCTAGACTGGCGGGAAGTTGAGGTACGTCCCGCGGAGCGGGGAACGCTGAGCTACCGGTGCGCCGCCCAGCGAGTGTGGACCGTGGACGACGAAGGACGGGTTAGAGAGGAGTGGCTCTTCGTGAGGCGTGAAGAGGACGGCGTCCACAGTTACTCCCTGAGCAACGCCTCCCGAGACACCCCCCTTGAGACTCTAGCCCTGTGGCGCAGCATGCGCTACTTTGCGGAGCGTGTATTTCAGGACGCCAAGTCGGAGCTGGGGTGGGATGAGCTTGTAGCCCGTAAGTATCGGGCCTGGATGCACCACTCCGCTCTGGACGCCGCCGCCCTGTGGTTCATAGGTGAGACAAAGCTGGACTGGGCTCAGAAGTACCCCCGAGACCCGGAGCTAACTCGGCAGCTGGAAGTGGAAGCTCTTCCCAACCTCTCGGTAGCCAATGTTCGGGAGATGATGCGCGCCGCCCTACCCCTAAATCAGCTCTCACACGAGGATGCGGTTCGTCTGGTGGCCAGGCACCTGTATAATCGGTCTCGCTCCACCCGCAGCCGCTTAAAAACCCAACGCCGAAGGAGGAAACAACCTTAAATTTAACATTGTCGAGTTAATTAGTTTTTAAAAATAGTTAAAATCAGCAATCGTTAAAAGTCGAATTTCATTTATACTTTAAACATATGTCGTGGGGAGCAAAAAGTTCATTCCGATACGCATAAATACGCTAAATCAAGAGAACCCATAGTGTAGTGGGGCATCGAAAGTGAATATTCTCAATATACGGAGAAAAACCTTCCATATGTTGGTCTTCATTTTTGCCATTCTGTACCTTGGAGCAGGCTGGTTACCCGCAGCCACACTCTCCATCTCAACTCTAGTGCTATTCTCTATTATTGAGATTTGGAGACTAAGAGATCCAGATTTTCCTCTAAAAATTATGGTTAATAGAATAATTAAACCGGATGAAAAAAACAGAGTGGCAGCGTACTTCTATTTTGTTTTAGCTGCAACGATTCTCATATTTCTGTTTCCCGCATATGTAATGATAATTTCAATATTGGTGGCAGGCATTGCCGACGCTGCGGCGGCAATTGCGGGTTATGAGTGGGGTAAGCATCATTACGAAGTTGGGGGAAACGTCAAATCCTTTGAAGGGCTTGCCGCGGGAGGTGTGGCAGCCTTTCTAGTCACTTTAGGAGGTTTGTTTTATTTTAAAGGATTTTTCCCCGTCACCGCTCTTATCGTAGCGGTCGTTTTTGTAGCCCTAGACTACTTCACACCCCCGATAAATGATAACTTACTCAATCCGATAAGTGTGGCAGTAACGCTCACTCTTTGCGCCCTAGTACTCACAATTTAATTTTTTATTAACACTAGGCTTTGGGACAAAATTAGCAGCATTTCTTTCTTAGGGCTTATTCCGCTGGGTCAAGACGATTTTCTGCATGTGTCTGGGTGTTATACTCTTTTTGAACTTATTGCCTCTCCTGCGTTTCCTCCTTTTTTTAAGAGGAACACGCTTCTTATAAGTTCTACGCGGGACATCCTCCAGAAGCTCGTTTTTTCACGGGAGTTACCGCCACCGGGGGGATATGTCCTTGACTGGGGACTTCGGGCGGAGCCAGGCACCAGCCGAAGGAGGGGTGAGCCTACCACTCACAACTCGCCGTGGTTTTAAAGATTCAGGTGAAGCATTTAAACCCATCGACCAAACATGGTAAGGGGGGCCTTGGTGAAGAACAGGAATCAGAAGTTCAACCGGCTCATGGAGCAACTCAAGAAGGACGAGTTCAAGTACACTCCAAGGGAGTGAGAAAAAGAGGAGGGGCTAAGAAAAACAACCCTATGTAAAGGGGAGAGGTGGCGGTGGCAGCTCCCCAAGAATGAGGAATGTTCTCCCTGTATGGTTAAAAGGATGCTTCATCCCGATTAGCCTTAAAAAGGCTTTACCCCTAAAAAAAGGGTTAACCATCAACCGGAAACAGGGTACGTGTTGAGCCAGGCCCGGAACAACTGTGATCAGAACGGAGCAAATCCACCTCCCCCCAAATAGCAACCTGAGCAGGCTATGCCACCACTCCAAAAACCTCTACAACCAGGCAAACTACACCATCCGACAAAACCTCTTCAAAACCGGAAAGTGGACAAGATACCAGGAGCTTGCCGGAACGCTCAAAAACTCCGAGAGCTACCGAGCCCTTCCAGCCCAAACCGCTCAGCAAACCCTGAAAACACTGGACCGAAACTGGAAATCATTCTTCAGAACTACCCGGGAATGGAAGAAGAACTCCGGCAAGATTCTCGGGAGGCCGAAAATGCCGGGTACAAGGAGAAGAACGGCAAACATCTCCTCATCTTCACCAACCAGCAGTGCCGAATAAGAAGCGGAGAAATAAAATTTCCAAAAAAGGTAGACTTGAGGGTTAAGACGCGGCTGGGGGATGAAGCCCGCCTCCGAGAGATCAGGATAGTTCCCAGGGGCAGGGGCTACGTTCTGGAGGTGGTTTACCGCAAGCGTGTGGAGCCGCTAAAACTGGACTGGAGCCGGGTGGCGGGCTTGGATTTGGGGATGAGAAACACCGTAACCATCGCAAACAACATCGGACTAGAACCGATTGCTGTTAAGGGCGGTGCCCTAAAATCCATAAACCAGTACTATAACCGGGAGCGGGCGCGGCTGCAGAGCATCTACGACCGGCAAAAGGTCAAGGGCGGCTCCCAGCTCCAGAAGCTCACCCAGAAGAGGAACCAGAAAATTCACGACCTTTTCCACAAGCTGAGCCGCAGAATCGTAGAATGGTGCACCGAGCACGGTGTGGGCACCCTAGTGGTTGGCTATAACCGGGAGTGGAAGCAGGGCTCAAATCTGGGGCGGAGGAACAACCAGAACTTCGTACAGACACCCTTCCACCGGCTGGTGCACCAAATCCGGTA
>DXJA01000014.1 GCA_019056875.1 Candidatus Jordarchaeum madagascarense | reverse complement strand
GCCTCTCAAAAGTTATGCGCAACATAACTCAGAGGAGGGGAACCCCTCCAAATAAACCTTAAGTTGACACCATCGTTGGAGCGGACACTATGTTCCTTTTTAGTGAAGAGGGAGATAGAGGTTATGCGATCCAGTCTGAAAATTCGCTTCCTGTTCCTCAGCCCTCTCTCCCTCCTTTCTTCTCCTTAGTTCTCTTGGTATGCAGCACCATTGACAGGTGGCGGTGTCTAGGCTTAATGCCTCCGCCAAAAAAGATTTAAGAAGACGTCTATAAGAAAAAGAAGTGAAAATAGGAGTTTTTGGAAAAACGGTGCAAAGCCCCACCAGCTAAAAAGAGACACACCAACAAAGTTTGCACAAAAAACTTTTTACGCAAATTTATTAAAATATTTTTTAACAATATAAAATACTTGATAAAATCTTTTTAGAGTACAATGTTGCGGAGGGCTTGTTTTGTCCAAAGATTTAGTGGATCTAATAGTAAATCTCAATGAGAAGGAAGCTGTAGAGATAGTTCAGAGAAAGGTTAAAGCGGGAGAAGCCCCTCTGAAAATCTTGGACCAGGCCAGAACCGCTATGGCTATTGTAGGAAAAAGGTTTGAGAACAAAGAGTTCTTACTCCCGGAGTTAATAATGTCCGGTGAGATTTTGAGACAGATAACCGAAATAATAAAACCGAAACTCAAGGCCGATGTTAAGGTTAAGCGTCTAGGGAAGGTTGTTCTGGGAACGGTGTTTGGGGATATACATGACATAGGCAAGGACATTGTAAAATTTATGCTGGAAGCAAACGGTTTTGAGGTTTACGACCTCGGTGCAGATGTGTCCAAAGAAAAATTCGTAGAAAAAATCAAAGAAGTAAAACCGGAAATCGTGGCTCTGAGCGGATTTCTAACACTGGCATACGACTCCATGAAAGAAATCATAAAAGAAATCAGAAAAGCGGGACTGAAGGACAAGGTAGGTATAATGGTTGGAGGAGGCCAGACGGACGAAACCATAAGAAAATACGTGGAGGCCGACGCCTACGGAAAAGACGCAGCCGAGGCGGTGGCGATAGCCAAAAAATGGGTGGGTATATAAAAATGCCGAAATCTCCAGAAGAAATTTATAAGGAAAGAGAACAGAGGTGGAACGACGCCGTAGCACTAAAGGAGCCGGATAGAGTTCCCCTAGCGCCCTTTACTGAATTTTGGCCTGCGTGTTACAAGGGTATGAGTTTTAAGGAAGCCATGTTTGAACACCCTAGAGCGGCTGCCGCCTTTAAGGAAACCGTCTTGGAATTCGATTGGGACATGGCCCCCTCAATGTTATTTATGTTTTCAGGGAACGTGGCTAGGGCAACGAAATCAAAGTTGTTTAGAGTGCCCGGAGTAGACCTTCCAGACAATGTACCCTTCCAGCACATCGAAGGGGAATATATGAAGGCGGAAGAATACAAAGAACTCTTAGCTAATCCCATGGACTTTATAATCAGAAAGTATCTCCCACGGGTTTTTGGAATCTTCGATTTCCTTCAAACGCTTCCCGAAATCAAGGCTATGGAAGATCTGAAAAAAGTGTATCAGGAAAAAGCAAGTGAAGCTCTAATGCAGTGGGGGAGTGTACAAATGAGTTACGAAGCGGAAATGAAAAGCTTGGGTTATCCCCCACAAGTTAATGCTTTGGTTCAATCTCCTTTTGACATTATTTCGGATTATGTGAGGGGGCTACGGGGGGTGATGCTCGATATGTACAGAAACCCGGAAGAACTAAAACAGTTAATAGCTTTATTGGAACCCAGTCAGGCACAGGTCTCAATCACTCAGGCTCAAATGCACGGCAATCCCAGAGCATTCTTTCCGCTTTATCATGGGGCTGCGGGATTCATGTCCAATGCACAATTCGAAGAATTCTACTGGCCAAGCCTTAAAAAACTAATACTTGACTTGGTTAAAGCGGGACTACAACCAATAATCTTCTACGAGGGGGACTACGAACCTCGCCTGGAATACTTAAAGGAGCTACCAAAAGGAAAAACTATAGCTTGGTTGGATAGAACTGACATCTTTAAGGCCAAGAAAGAAATCGGAGACAAAATCTGCCTTAGGGGAAACATACCGCCATCACTATTCATTGCTGGAACTCCGGCCCAGATGGAGGAGTACTGCAAGAAACTCGTCGACATCGCAGGAGAAGGCGGAGGATTCATGATTGATGGAGTAACGGGCATACCAAACGAGGCTAAACCCGAAAACGTGAAGGCTATGACCGAGGTAACCAAAACCTATGGCGTATACAGAAAATAAAAAACAATGTAGGAGGATCAATTTTATCCTAACGATAATTTGTTTTTTTCATCCATCTTTGTATATATCGCATATGGTTAATTGGGTTTTATAATAGTTCTTTGCGAATTAAGAATACTTTCTCTCTTTAAGGAGGCACTGTTAACACGGTGTCACTTATTGTGGGCAGGTTCGTGGTGCGTAGAAAATGTCTTGGTTTAAGCCTTAAATCGGCATTAAGGCAAAAAACTTAACGAAAGCAGGGGTAAAGAGCTAAATACGTCCCAATCTACAAATTTAAAAGAAACACTAATTATACTTATATGACAATTAGGAGTAAAAAGAGGAGAGGCACTGAGACGTATGCAATAAAAACGTACGATTTAACTAAAAGATTCAAAAACCTCACCGCAGTGAATAAGCTTAACATTGAAATCGAAAAGGGTGAATTATTCGGGATGCTTGGCCCGAATGGCGCAGGTAAAACAACAATAATAAAAATGTTATCCACAATAATCCAACCCACCTTTGGAACAGCAGAGGTATGGGGGCACAATATACTGAAAGAGAAGGACGCAGTTAGAAGAAACATAGGAATAGTCTTCCAAGAACCGAGCTTGGACCTAAGTTTAACCGGAGAAGAAAACCTAGATTTCCACGCCAGAATGTACAGACTGAGCAAGGAAGAAAGAAAAAGAAGAATAAGCGAAGCCCTAGAACTAGTAGAGTTAAACGAACACGCTAAAACACTGGTTATAAACTATTCAGGAGGAATGAAAAGAAGACTCGAAATAGCACGAGGACTAATGCACTTCCCACACGTGCTATTCCTAGATGAGCCTACTTTGGGTTTGGACCCGCAGACCAGACGGCGTATATGGAATTATATTAAAAAAATGGTTCAAGAAGAGGAGGTGACAATTGTTCTTACAACCCATTATATGGATGAGGCGGACTTTCTTTGTGACAGAATAGCTATCATGGACTGTGGTAAAATCGTTGCTTTGGATACCTCGAAAAACCTCAAAGATACAATTGGGGCTGATGTAATATCTCTGCAGGTAGATGATGGTTTTGAAAATTTTCTTGGGCAATTGAAAAATTTAGACTGTGTGGAAAAGATAAGTGAACACGACAAAGAAATAAATCTGAACGTGCAGCAAGGGGAAACTAGAATACCGGAGATTTTGAGTCTGGCGCAAAAGACAGGGACGAAGATTAAGTCGGTGAATCTTCGCGAACCCACACTAGAAGATGTTTTCCTTCAGTACACCGGGAAAAAAATAGGGGAGCAAGAAGAAGACAAAGCACTAATAAAAAAGGAATGAATGAAATAGATGAGAAGGAGGGGTTAGGGAGCTAAAGTCTATAAACTAGGTTTGGAGGAATAATTTATGGAAATATTAGAATTGGATATAGTTTACGCATTGTGGTTACGTGACATGAAGAAGTTTTTTAGGTCCAAGATTAGAATAATCGGATTGGTTGCTATGTCCGCTTTCTTTCTAGTCTTTTTAGGAATGGGTTTCCAGAGTTATCAAATACCGGGGCTTCCCTCATCTGCAACTATCGCAGGATTTTTGCCATTCGATCCTTTGGTCTCATATTTAATTGCAGAACAGTTTTTAAATAGTTTGGGATTAAACTACATGAATTTTCTAGCTCCAGGTCTGGTGGGGTTGATCTTGCTTACCGCTTCAATGACAGCAGGATCGTCAATTATCGCCGATAGGCAGTTCGGATTCCTTAAAGAAATCATGGTAACACCGGTAAGTAGATTCTCAATAGCTATGGGAAGAACCCTAGGAGGAGTAACAAACTCCGTAATTCAGGGGCTTCTAATCTTAGGGATCTCACTATTAATGGGAGTAAAAATCACCAACCTAGCAGGATTCGGCCTCTCCATTATCTTCATGATAATAATATCCACCTCATTTGTGAGTCTAGGAGTTGCGTTCGCTTCAAAGACGGCGGAGTCTCAGGGGTTTCAGTTGATAATGAACTTTATATTTTTCTTATTGTTTTTTCTGTCTGGTGCTTTGTTTCCCTTGAGTTCGTTTCCGGGTTGGGTTCAGTCTATCGCGTATTTAAACCCCCTATATTACGGAGTTGACGCGCTTAGAACCACGCTTGTCGGAATTGGAGGAACAATGCCGCTAACGGTAGATTTCTTGGGTCTTATCGGTTTTACTGCTGCTATGCTTCTGCTGAGCACTTATTTGTTCCAGAGAACAGAAGCGGGGTGAGCCTATTATACTGTGAATGGGCTCTAGAGATTTTCTATTTCGGGATATAAAAGGTAGAAGTGGCGGAGTTTATCGGGCATTAACATTTGTGAGAAGGTTGGTTGAGGATAGGCGGGTTAGAGGTTGTCCTGTCTCTCGGGAGGGATGTAACCCTCAGTGCGTAAAACTAATGACCTGGAAAAATGCAACAGTACCAAGGAGAGAAGACACATAATCGCGATCAGTGCCAAGTCGGTACTGGAAGTTAATTTGGCGGGCATAAGCGTAAAACTTGTGGCGATTCTCATATTGATGACTATGTGGCTAAGTGCGCTGAGTGCGGTTATTCTCTTATCTTCTCGGGTGACCGTTCTCTTATCTTTTCTCGCCTCAGGGAAAGTGTTAGTAAAATCAAATATGCATCAGCCAGAGATTTCTACTTCCTTCTTTTCTGGTTAAGTGTAAGGTTATTTTAGGATTTCGACATATTATTAAGCTATTTAATAACATATT
>DXJA01000111.1 GCA_019056875.1 Candidatus Jordarchaeum madagascarense | reverse complement strand
TAGTATTTTTTTAATTACTTTTTTTCAATACTCGTCTTTTCAGTTTTCCCCCACAGATTTCACAGATTTTATCAGAATAAGTTTCGGGATATTGTTTTTTGCAGGAGGTACAACGTTTTGTCCAAATGAAACGTTTTTTTATACCTTCTCTAATTATTGTTTTGAAGGAGATGTTTAAGATTTCTGCGACATTTTGTAAGGAGTAGTCATCGGTGAGCATTATTGGATATTTTTTTTCATTTTTTAAATCGAGTGCCAGAGCCAAAACTTCAATGTCTACTGCAGATAAGGTAGAGCGGTCTCCTGTATTTTTTGCGGCGTTTTTTGCACTTTCAATTGATGCGGAGGTTGGTTTTCTAATTTTCACAGTTTGGTTTGAAATAGCTAGATCAAGGATTATACGAGAGTGTTCATCTGTTATCTCTTCAAAAATATCTGGTATTGTAAAGTGTTGAGCCGTTGTTAAGTTTGGATTATATCCTCCGATTATTGCAGAAGAGTCTAAAACATAGATTTTATTTTTTTCATCGGATGGTTGAAAAAATTTTTTTGGTTGATCGGGCATCGGAAAGCCTCGATTTTTCATCTAGAATAAATGTGGGTTTTTGTTGAAATAAAGAAAATATTTGGAGAAGGGTGGTTTAGGCAGTATTTGGAATTTTAAAAACTGGTTTGTTTGAAGATAGAATTTGTTAACCCTTTACTCTCATTATTTTTTTCTTATTCATAACACTCCAGTATTCTATTTCTGCTCCTTCTGCTAATTTTGAAAGCGTGTCTGCCTCAGTTGGTTTCGGGAGTTCAAAGGTCTCATATGTTTCTAGATCCATTAACATAACGTTTTCGCCCACTGATATAACTTGCCCATTCCTCTTATCAATCAATGGCACCTCAATCTTAGCATCCCCGGGGAATACCAGATCTTTTTTAGACTCGTCGAAAACACCCATAGCAACGAGACGAACCTTTGCATGTCCATGCTTACCCGATTTTGACGTTGCGGTGCTTACAACTTTGTAAGGTTCATCATCAATTAGTAGGTACGAGCCGACCTTTAGTTTCGAAACCTCAGTGATTTTCTTTGACATTTATTGTCACCTGTAATTATTTTTTTAAATCAGAAGCTACTTAAGGGGAAATTGTTTAGTCTATTTCTATTTTTTGCTTACTTATAGTTTTAGGTAAGGAGATACGAAGTATACCTCCCTTGAACTCTGCTTTTGCCTTTTCAGAATCCACTCTACTTGGCAGTTTTATAGATCTGTGGTAACAATCAAATGAAATTTCACGCTGAACAGTGCCCCAGCGTTCAAATTTTATAGCGTTTCTCATTTTTGCATCTATGTCCAACGTAGTTTCTGTTGCATTAATATCTATATTTTCTTTGTCCACATAGGGAAGATCTGCTGTAACTATTATTTCTTCGGGATATTCTTGAACGTCGATAAGGGGAACAAGACAGCATTTATCAGGATCCCAAGAAGGCCTAGTAGTTCTAAAGGGTCTTAGTAGTGAATAAAAGGTTTCGTCAAATCTCTTATCAAGTTCAGAAACATAATCCATAAACTGGTCAAAAAGACTTTTCTTTTTCTCAGACATAAGATTTCCCTCCTACGAGTACATAGCAGGTAAATCATACTCTTGAGATTTACCCATAGGTCCAAGCTGATCAGTAGTTCTCTGCATAAGATCCCTTGTTTTGACACGGATTTCCTCAGCCTTTTCTAAAAGCGCACCGACATCGATATTCATCCCCAAAACTTTATTGATAACCTTAACAACCGATGCCGCGGCACCCGGATCAGGATAGTTAGGAAAACTCTGAGCCAGTAAAGCAAGGCAGGTTATGCCAAGTTTTGTGCAGTCCATCAAAATACTAGCATACGGACCAGCCATAATTCCTTCCTCTAATCGTTGAAGAGAAAAATCGTCAATTAGTTTATTAGCAGTATCATTTGTGGCCACAGTATAAACATCAGGTTCTTCAATAGCTATTCTGTTCGGTACCGGGATGCCTGCGAGCGGCATTACAATACTCGCGTTTTTATCTACCGACCATTTTGTTATTGCGTGAGAGATAGTGTTAACTGCTAATGGGGGTACTGGGATTTCAGATAGAAACAAAAGGACATTATCTTTTTGGTAAATTCGAAAGGGGTGGTAGATTTTACTTCCATGCAAAACAATTACTGGTGGAAACAAGTCTGACTCAAGATAAGCTACAACCTTCATATCTAGCGACTCCACAATGTGAGACGCAGAAATCATTCCGACCAAACCGATATCGGGTAGACCAATCAGAAATTTTGGTTCACGAATATCTACGGGAGAAACTTCAACAATTTCAACAGAATCCTTTAACTCCATAATTGATTCACCACCTATATTTATCAGCCGTTACGCCGTCCACTGTGAAAGCAATTTTATTAGTAATATGTTAATACCGCGGTATTTTAGACTTTTCCCAATCGCAAAAAATCTTAAACCCTTGCACTCGACCGAGGTTTTGAGTAAAGTGAAATCCGCAAAAAATCTAAATTGTCCGAATTGCGGATTACTAAAAATCTGAGGAAATGTTAGTACACACATTTAATTTTCAAGTACTAGATTTTTTGGATCATAACAGATATAAGAGCTATTTTAAATCTAGGAATGAAAAGCAAAACAAGAAATTTGAAAAATTTTTTTGTATTAGAATGGTTTGATTTTTCTCTAACAGAAATTTTCAATTTAACTGAATTTAGAAGAGGTAAATAATTCAAGTGAATATTCATGTATTCTTATGTTTTTCCAGCGTTTTTCTTATTAGTTTATTTGTGATTTCGGGGTCTGCTTTTCCTCTTGTTTCTTGCATTACTTGTCCAACTAGATAGTTTATAGCATTTGGATCTGTTTTAGCATCTTGAACTGCTTTGGGAAATTCTTCGAAAACCTTGTCTATAATTTTTTGTATTTGGGTCTTGTCGCCGATTTTTATTAGATTTTCTTTTTGTATAATTTTTTGAGGGGGTTCTCCGTCTCTTACAATTTTGCTGAGAATCTTTTTTGCTATTTTTCCGCTTATTTCACCCTCATCTATTAGTTTTAACATATCTGTAAGGTATTTTGGTTTAATTTTTGATTCTGAAATTTCAATTCCCAAGTCTTTTAGATTACGCGCCAGATCTGTCATAATCCAGTTGCTAATTTTTTTCGCATCGGGATATAAACAACAGCATTCTTCAAAAAAATCTGCTAGGGCTTTGGAACTGGTTAGTACTCCAGCATCATATTCGGGTATATCGAACTCTTTTACTAAACGTGTTTTCCGGGCGTCTGGAAGCTCAGGCATTTTGAATTCAATTTCTTTGATCCAGTTTTCGGATATTTCCACTGGAACTAAATCTGGTTCAGGGAAATACCGATAATCGCTTTCGGTTTCTTTTGTTCGTAGGGATATTGTTAATCTTCTATCAGCGTCCCAGTGTCGTGTTTCTTGTTTTACAGTTGACCCCCTTCTTATAAGCTGTTTTTGTCGAATTATTTCATACTGCAATGCACGTTTTACCTCTCGAAATGAAGAGATATTTTTTATTTCTACTCGTTTTCCACCTTGAAGAGAAATATTTGCGTCGCAACGCATAGAGCCTTGCAGGTCACCGTTTGAAACTCCTAGATGTTCTATGATGGAGCGTAGTTTTTGTAAGAAAAGTCTTGCTTCGTCTGCAGAGGTCATGTCTGGTTCCGTAACAATTTCTAATAAGGCGATACCAGCCCGATTATAGTCAACCAAGGTGTAAGGTGAGCTATCGATAGTACCGTGATAAGACAGCCGAGCGGGGTCTTCCTCCATTTGTAGTCTTATAATCCTAACTCTTTTAATTGTTCCATTTGCTTCGAAATCAACCCATCCTCCGATAGATAAAGGAATTCCGCCAGCCTTATCGTATTGCGTTATTTGAAAATTTTTAGTCATATCTACATAAAAATAATTTTTGCGGTAAAATATTGTCCGGTGAGAAATCTTAGAATTTAGGGCACGAGCCACCATTACCGCTGAATCCACCGCTCTTCTGTTTGTAACTGGTAATGATCCGGGAAGACCGAGACAAACTGGGCACACAAGGGAATTAGGTTCTTTACCTCTATAGTCTGAAGAGCAACCACAGAAAAGTTTCGTGTTTAGTGCCGTGATTTGAACATGTATTTCTAATCCTATTTTGACTCCACTTTTTTCAAACTGTGTTGATTTCTCGGGATTGACCAATTTCTTCACCATCTAAGGGGCAGGTATCAGATTATTTCAACCTCTTAGCAGAACTTTTAATAAAGGTTTATTTTTAGAATTGTTCAAAGATTCGGTTTTTTTCTTTGCAATGAGCTATTTTGTTCATAAGTGTATGCTATGCGCAGAACGGTTTCTTCGTCAAATAAGCGTCCAATAATCTGCACACCTACGGGTAAATTGTTTACAAAACCACAAGGAATTGAAATTGAGGGAACTCCTGCCAGATTTATGGGAACAGTATCAATATCACTCATGTACATGCTGAGCGGATCTTCAATTTTTTCACCTATTTTAAAGGGAGGAGTTGGCATTGTAGGTGTTATAAGAGCCGAATGTTTTGCTAAAGCTTTTTCGAAATCATCTTTTATAAGTGTTCTAATTTTAAGGGCTTTAAGGTAGTACTTATCGTAATATCCTGCTGAAAGCGCAAAAGTTCCAAGAATTATACGGCGTTTAACTTCAGATCCAAATCCCTTTTCTCGGGTTATTCCGAAAACAACATTCCAGTCGGCATTATTTTTTTCTGCTCGAAAACCGTATCGTACACCATCAAATCTAGCCAAGTTTGAACTTGCCTCAGACATCGCCACCAGATAATACGTCGGAATCGAATAGACAATATGGGGCATAGAGATTTCGCTATAATTTGCGCCCAAATCCTCAAATTTGTGAACCGCGTCCCATACACATTTTTCAACAGTCTCTTCCGTACCTTCACCAAAAAACTCCCTCGGAACTCCAAGCGTAAAGTCTCTAACGTCGTCCACTAAAGCATTCATGTAATCTCTATTTTGAAAAGGAACTGAGGTGCTATCACAACGATCATTTCCATTTATTATGCTCAATAACAGTGCACAGTCTGTAACATCTTTGGTCAGCGGACCTATTTGCTCTAAACTATTAGCATAGGCAATGAGTCCATAACGACTTACTAATCCATAGGTTGGTTTTAGTCCAACAACTGAGCAAAAACTTGCGGGGCAACGAATTGAGCCGCCTGTATCGCTTCCAAGGGCTAGTATTGTTTCATCAGCTGCTAAGGCCGCAGCGCTCCCACCAGAAGAACCTCCGGTGACATGGTCTAATGCCCAAGGATTGCGAGAATAGCCAAAAGAACTATTCTCTGTAGAGGATCCCATAGCAAATTCATCCATATTGGTTTTGCCGATAATTATTGCTCCCTCTTTTTTAATACGCTCAACCACCGTCGCATCGAATGGGGGAATATAATTTTTAAGAATTCTCGACCCGCAAGTAGTAAGCTTACCTTTTGTACACATAACATCTTTAACTGCAACGGGAATCCCGCTTAGTCTCCCAACATTTTCACCATTCTTAATTCGATCATCGATAACCCTTGCCTCTTTTAAAGCCGAATCCCGGAATAATGAAATATAAGCATGTATCTTTGACTCAACTTTATCTATACGATCAAAAACAGAGTTTATTACCTCCTCCGAAGAAACCTCCTGTCTATCGATCATTTCTTTAAGTTTATGACATGTCAATGCATTATAATTAACCATTTTAGTCAACTCTCAAAGGTAAAAAGGTGGTTCAGAGGATTTTTGGAGCTTTTATAAATGACCCTTCCTTCTGTGGGGCATTTTTCAATGCATCAGCCTTAGATAAGGAAGGTTCAACCTCATCAGCTCTTAGTACATTCACTAAATCTATGACGTGAAAAGTAGGCTCGATATTTGAAGTATCTATCTCATCAATTTTCTTGAAGTAGTCCAGTATTTCGTTTAATTGTTTTATGAAAGCCTTCTTTTCGTCTTCGGTCAACTCTATTCTTGCAAGCCAAGCAACATGTTCAATTTGTTCCTTTGATATAGTTGCATTTTTAGACATTTTAATCAACATGCGGTAAATTGTTACAGATATTAGGATTACGTGAAAAGGATATAAATTTAAAGATTCTTAACCCTTTTCTATTAGTCTTGCGTATTTGACATTTAAATATCCGCTTTCTTTTTCCCAAATAATTTCAGATTTAATTATTTTTATAATTCTCTTGAAAAAAGGTGCATCCAGTACTAAAGTTTCATATTCACCCCCTTCTCCTGACAAATCCACCCTATATTTTCTATTTAATTCAATCAATTCTTTGAGAGCCGTCTCGTCTAATCTACGTCCCAGCCAATTCTTATTAAATCCTAGAGCGTACACCCCAGTGAAAATTATGTTAAAATCACGGTTTATCATTTCTCTTAAATAGTTTAATGGATCGGTGTTCCAAAGGGGGGTTATACTACGCAATCCAAGTTTTTCAGAGACAAGAACTACACGTGATCTTTGATACTCACTGGCAACTGCCCCTGAAACTATGCCATCTATATCTAAAGATTGCACGGCTAACTCCAAATCTTTAACTTCCTCCTCTTTAATTCCAGAAGAGTATCGTATAATATGAGCAAAACCAGTTGACTCAGCTTGAAGCCTGGTCAATTCGATGTTAGGCACATGGTACATATAACTATCAGGCCTTTTTGAAAAAATAGACACTAAAGCCTTAATAGTATAAGACCGGTCAATACACCATTGAACAACATAGCTCGAATCTTTTCCACCACTAAACAAGACAGCTACTTTCAATCCATTTCACACCACAAAAGGCAATACCTTGCGATTCATTTAAATATAATATTAGGAAAAAAATGTTCCAAAATTTTTCCCTCTAAAATTAATCAAGCCCTAAAAGATACACCCTTATTTATTTTAAAATAAACTTGTTTCTCAATAAAATAATTAGCGTGTTTTCAAAAGTTAATCTTTAACAGAAATTCCCTTAAAATTAAGTCTACTTGAACGAAACACCTATAACGGAACCAAACTTAAAACTAGGTGTATAAATATTCGTATTTAAAGTAATTAATAAAAGATATGAATTGATTTGCACCCTTTATAGTAGGAACGTGAATCTAATGGTCTTAGAGAAATTGGGTGAAGGCTTAAGAAGCGCTATAAACAAGATTTTGCGTTCAAATGTGGCGGACAAAGCAGCCGTTGAAGAATTAGTTAAAGAGCTTCAAAGAGCACTTCTTACATCCGATGTAAATGTAGAACTGGTTTTCGAGTTAAGTGAAAGGATTCAGAAAAAAGCTCTTGATGAAACATTGCCTCCGGGCATAAGCAGAAGAGAACACATTGTCAAAATAGTTTATGATGAATTGACCAATATTCTAGGAAAAAAAGCATACCCTCTCGAAATTAAACCAGGAAAAGCAAATATTATCATGCTCGTGGGTATACAAGGTTCGGGTAAAACTACAACAGTTTCCAAAATTGCAAGATATCTTAATAAAAGAGGCATCAAAACCGGGGTAGTTTGCGCGGACACATTCCGTGCCGGTGCGTATGAGCAACTTTACCAATTAGTAAATGAGTTAAACATTCCATTTTACGGGGATCAAAATAGTAAAAATAGTGTTGCTGTAGCCAAGAAAGGGATTGAACAACTCCAAAAAGAAAGTTGCGAAGCCATCATTGTTGATACTTCGGGAAGGCATAAGGAAGAGAAGGGATTAATGAAAGAAATGCAAGAAATAGCAAAAGCGATTCAACCCCAAGAAATTATATTAGTTGTAGATGGAACACTTGGACAGCAAGCATCCACACAGGCCCGAGCATTTAAAGACGCGACGAATATCGGGTCAATAATCGTCACGAAGCTTGATGGGTCGGCGCGTGGAGGTGGAGCTCTTTCGGCTGTGACAGCTACTGGTGCTCCTATCAAGTTTATAGGTGTTGGTGAAAAGATAGAGGAGATTGAGAGTTTTAACCCTACAGGTTTCGTTGGGCGTTTACTTGGAATGGGGGATCTACAAAGTCTATTAGACAAAGTTAGAGAAGCGGAAATAACAACAGATAAGGATGCAGCTATGACTTTTTTGAGCGGACGGTTTACTTTAAAAGATTTCTACAACTCTATGCAACAGCTTAAAAAGATGGGGCCTCTAAGCAAAGTATTAGAGTTGATGGGGGTTGGCGCTAAGGTTCCTAAAGATTTGAAGGACATTGCTGATGACAAAATGGATTATTGGAAGGTAATGCTGCAATCAATGACCAAGGAAGAATTGGTTAATCCTAAGCTAATTGATCGTTCTAGAATAATCAGAATTGCCAGAGGATCCGGTACCCAGACCAGGGATGTTAAAGAGTTAATTGATCAATATTTCGTAGCTAAAAAAATGGCTAAGATGATGGGTAAGAGAAGGATAAGGGGAAAACCTGGGATGCAACTCCCTCCGGGTATTACACCAGAACAGATTAGGAAATGGAAAGGATAATTAGTATGAGATATTTCAGTGTTCTGTTAAATAGTATCCCTAAAATTAGCCAAAAACAACTGGACCTAGGGTTTGTTGATCGAACTGTTTCAAAGCTTAGTGCGTGTATAAGAGCCGCCTTTTTTCTTTCTCATGGAATCAGAAGAGACACCATATTGTACATATTAGTTAAAGATGGAAACTTCATGATTAAATTAGTTGGGGATGAATTAAAATACTTGGGGCCAGATATTAGGTCTATTGCTTTGTTGTTAATGAAGGCACAGATGGAATTAAAAGAACTAAATAAAAAGAGGGCACTTTCTAAAAGAGGAGTTTACATTCTTGAAAACAATGCTAATCAAATAGAAACACTAAGAAATATAACTGCAAATCAAGTGATCTTTCCCAATATAAACGGAAAGAATATTGAAAAAATAATGCTTACAAGTAGTATAAACTCTATTATACCAATTGAATATCCATTTTCTGATTTTGTAAAGAATCAGTTCGTAAAGCAAGGATGCCTAGAAGTATTTTTCAGGGTTATTTACCCAATTGACAATTTTATTGTCATGGTACACAACAAGTTGGACTCGTTATGGGGTAATGATGATAATGGAGATAATTGATCAGGCAATAAATATTTTAACAGAGTATAAGCTCTGTGATAATTGCCTCGGAAGACAATTTGCTTTATTGGGCACAAAGACCAGTAATGCTGAAAGAGGGTATTCATTAAAGATGGCACTAACGCTTATTGGACACAAATATTCTATGAGTGATAAAGAGAGAGGAGAAAATCTACTGAGAATCGTAGCTATTAACGGATTTTTCACTCCTGCTTTAGAAACTCTTCGAAAAAAAGGTTTTGAATTGAATATAGAGGGAAAATGTGAAATTTGTGAAAATATTTTTTCTAAAAAAGAGGAAATCGCTAAAAAAATCGCTTCAGGGTTAGAGGTTTATAATTTTAATAGCTTCCTTATAGGATCAAAGGTTTCGCCTAGAATTTCTGAAAAGGAGGATGTGTTAAGATCAACTTTTGAGATTAATACGGGTGAGGCGTTGAAAGCAGAAATTAATCGTGAAATTGGTAAAATATTAACAGTTATTACTGGCAAAGATGTTGAATTTGATAGACCCGATATACTTATAGTTTTAGATGCAGAAGACTTGTCACTGTCAATTGAAGTGAACCCTCTTTATATTTCAGGGAGATATTTGAAACTTGTGAGGGGGATTCCCCAAACCAGATGGCCATGCCGAGAATGTGGTGGAGAGGGATGTGAAAGGTGCAATGGTACAGGTAAAATGTATCAGGAATCGGTGGAGGAAATAATTGCCAAACCGGTATTAGAAATTACTGAAGGTGAGGAATCAAGATTTCACGGAGCAGGAAGGGAGGACATTGATGCTAGAATGTTAGGGAATGGACGCCGGTTTGTCTTAGAAATTAAAAATCCGAAAAAACGTAGTATGGATTTGAAGGAATTAGAGAACATAATTAATACCCGTTCTGAAGGAAAGATAGGAGTAATGAATCTTAGTTTCTCAAACAAGGAAGAAGTTAGACGCATTAAAGCTTTGGCTCAAACATCTAGCAAAACCTATAGCGCCCTAGTAGAGTTTAAAGATCAAGTACCCTTAGAAAAGCTGGAACTATTGAAAACTAAACTTTCGGGGGG
Source organism: Candidatus Jordarchaeum madagascarense (assembly GCA_019056875.1). GTDB lineage: Archaea > Asgardarchaeota > Jordiarchaeia > Jordiarchaeales > Jordiarchaeaceae > Jordiarchaeum > Jordiarchaeum madagascariense. Next base: position 683 of record DXJA01000111.1, on the reverse strand, counting down.
AACCATTCGTCAACAAACACCATTAAGAGTATTACACCGAAGAGCAAATCTTGTTAGAACAAAAAAAGTTTTCAAAGTAGATTACAAAATGCTGAACTCAAATAGATTAGAACTAATCATCGAATGCCAAGGAGGACTGTACGTAAAAGAACTTATTTCGGGGGATGAGGGACGTACAGAACCAAACGTATCTTCTATATTAAACACCGAAGCAAAATGTTTAGAGTTGGATGTAATTAAAGTCGATGATCAGACTTGATTTAAATCTTAGAATTTTTACGAGTTAAATTGGGGTATATAAGGTGAAGATAAAACGCATGAAAATAGGTGAACACATGAGCGCCCTAGATCTTGTTAGAGAAATGAATGCATCTGGAGTTTTTTGTGCAGGACGTTTAGCAAGAGCAGTGGATATTTTTGTTAAGATGATGAGTGATTCCGATGTCAAAGTATTTCTGGGGCTGGCTGGTGCCCTAGTACCCGCAGGATTAGGACAATTATTTGCGGATTTAATTCGAGAAGGGTTTGTAGATGTGATTGTTAGTACCGGAGCAAATATTACGCATGATATTATCGAAGCTTTTGGTGAACACCACCAAAAGGGCATAAAGGGAGATGATTCCGAACTTAGAAAGCAAGGAATTAATTGTATATTTGATGCATATATTTCTGATAAGGCTTTC
>DXJA01000110.1 GCA_019056875.1 Candidatus Jordarchaeum madagascarense | reverse complement strand
GTTTAGAATAATATATTCAAAGCATTCTTATTTAAAATAACCATCAAGGCTTTTCTGCTCTACCTGTTTGAAAGCTTTTTCTTTGTACTCGTTTTCATCTAAAATTATTTTTCCGTAAACCCCATCAAAACCCGGACTGATTTTTATGTGCCCTTCACGGTTCTTAATAATCAAATCCGCAATTACCAGATTAGCCACATTCTCAATATCTGCTCTGGGCACATTAATTAAAACGTTGTACTCATTATCAAAAGAATTCACGAGTTGGTAATACATATCCCAAATCTGTTTTGCGTATAAATTCTCGATTCCCATAACAGCTGAAATGAGTTCGGTCAAAGGAATTAATCTTTTAAAGGGTATAAAATTCGGAGGGATATAATTTTCACCTCGATCAGCTAATTCTTCTACCCTATGTTGCACCCCAATAGTAACCTTTTTTCTACAAATAGGACAAATGTTACCTTTTTTTAGGGCTTCCGCAGGTGACATAAACACATCGGTACCGCTGGAATGTTTATCCGAGCGATGACCATCGAAGTGATATTTTATGGCTAATTCGGAGTTCGAGTTAGTTTCCATATGCCGGGTCAACTTCAATGGTCATAATAATTTTTTTCCGATCTTTAGTTTTTATAGCTTCAGTTAATTCTCGGTAAGACGGCGCTTCTAACTCGTAGATATTTGCTTCTCTTCCAAGCCGCCAATTCCAAGGACTGTGAGCATCGCTGTTACTCATCAACACGTATTTGTCTAATGCGCTCACTCTCCAGTTCATAGGCGGGTCTGAGGATAAACCTGTTTCCACCGCATAGATGTGTTTGAGCTGATCCTCGTAACAGTATTCTAGTTTGTCAAAACCATTTTGTCCTAATGCTCCAAACCAACTGGTCCATAGATGTGCGGGAAAAATGAATATTCTTTCATCAATATTTATAAGATTCTCAACTAGTTCTGCGGCCGTAATATTTAATTGCGGTCTTCCATCAGCTTCCAATTTTCCATATTTTCCTAAAAATTCATTCATTCTATCAACCACATCGAAATTAGGAGCAAACAAAACATGATGAATTTTCTTTGAAGCACCCTCATAGTTAAAAACAGTTGACACCTCGGAGGAAAGAATAAAAAAGATTTCACTCTCGCCCTCAACTACAAAAAAACCCGAATCATCGATCTCTTTTAGTTTACTTTTCAACTCGGCCAGCCATTGTGGATGAGACAAATCTCCTGAACCCAGAAGATTTAGTCCCTTAACCTTAGCCTGACGCAACAAATTTTCAATATCCATTTTATCGCTGGTAGCCCTACTGTACTTGCTATGTATATGTAAATCCGAAAAAAAGCGCATATAGAAAGCCTCCATATACCTATTTGTTAATATTAACTCACCAATTTCCATATAAGATATTTGTTTCAAAGAAGGAAGCGTTTTTGACGTGATATAAAATATATTGCAAGAAAGTTATTTAAAGAATATCAAAAGGAAACTTAATGATAGTTAATAGACATGGTATCGAAAAGGTGTAGTTCTAGGTATATTCAATCATTTCCGGAGAGTGGAAGTGATACGGCACCCCATGGGAGTATAATGCAATCCGCATTTTCTTTATTCGTGTTTCTAATTGCGGTTTCAAGGTTTTTAGCGTATTCTAGTCCGATTTTTTCTATGACTGCTTTTTCTATTCCGTCTGTGACTACTATTATTCTCTGAATATTTTTAACTACTGAAAATAGGTAGAGGACGCAGCTTTCTCCGGGAAGTTGCCCTTTATCTAACATCTTGAATAATGTTTTTGGTCCAGGATTATCTAGTAACATTTCCTTGAAAATTTTGCTATGAGACAAACCATCCCAGCAGGGGGCTACATGTATTATAACTCCGTTTGGTTTGACGGCTAGTGAAGAAGCAAAAATAGCTTTCATTGATTTACCGAAGGTTGCATCTTTGGGATGAGAACTGGCTATTACTACGTCTGCTTTTTGATTAAGAGGCACCCCATAAATGGTTTTAGCGCTCTCAACCGCTTTAAGGTGGGCCTTAACTACATCTCCAGCGAATATATCTACTATCCGTTCATTGATGTCCAGAGTCGCGTTTACCACCAGGTCTAAACCGAGCAACTTGGCCGCTTCTTCACTATCTTTGCGTATGAGATTATCTTCAACTTTTCCGAATTCTGCTTTGAAGGTTTTAACTAGCGAATGATTGTCATTTATAGTTTGCCTTCCAGCTACTCCCGGTATAACAATTCCGGCGCCACCCGTGAATCCCATTAATTCATGGGGTGTAACGCTACCTACACCTATCTTGACGTCTGCCTCGACAACATTTTTATTAATGAATATCTCGACATTTTGAGAAGTTTTTCCGATGTAAATTAGGTCTTTATTGGGATCATGGTCAAGGACATCAACTCGTTCCAAGACGTTTTTGCCTAGCTTCTTTTCCAGTTCTTTTTCGTCGAGAGATTCGTGTAATCCCCGCCCGATGACTACGGTAATTTTTTCATCTGAAATTCCAGCATGGTTCAACTCGTGTAGCAATGGAGGAATAATAAGGTCGGAAGGAGTGGGGCGCGCCTTATCATCAGAGATTATTACGGCATTCCCTTTTCCTTGTGCAATACTATGCAAACTTTTGGTTTCTATTGGATTTCTCACCGCCTTCAGCACCGACTCATAAGGATCAAGTTCCTTATTAGTTACCCTTGGTGAAAGAACACCCAATAGATTCCAGCTGGTTGGTAGACTGAATTTAATTTCTTTTTCACCGTAAGGAATTTGCATATCTTATAACCTCCTCATCTCAATCTCTGTAATTTTCACGTAATTTAATGAGTAGATAAGGAAAATTTTGCTATAGGAATCCAATTTAGTAAGCCTTGGCAACGTAAACTATTGATTTTGCTTTTTCACCGCAAATTATGCAGTTGCCCATCGTTTTTTCTTCTTTCCCAAAGAGCTTACCCCTTACTTCGTATCCTCCAGTTTCTTCTTTAATTACTTCTGCGCACTTGTTTCCATCACAGAATTCGATCTTTATGAAGCCTCCTTTGTTTTTTGCTATTTCCAGAAATTCTTCTTTATTTTTTGCTTCTCGGATGTTCTCTTCCAAGTCCTTTTCTCTACGTGACCTCAATTCGTTTAGTATTTCTCCCCTCAGCTGTTCGATGGTTTTTATAAGTTGGCTTTCTTTTATTTGAAAACGTTCCCTTTTGTCCCTTCTAAAAGTAGTTATTACGCCATTTTCAATATCTTTGGGACCTATCTCAAGTCTTATCGGCACGCCCAATAGTTCCCAGTGATAGAATTTTGCTCCAGGGCGGTTCTCTGAATTGTCAAGCTTAACTCGGTAACCCTTATCTTTGAGTTTTTGGTAAACTTCCTCGCACTTCTCCAATATGAGTTCACTCTTTCCTTTTTTGGGTATGGGAACTATTATAATTTGAATTGGAGCAACATGGAATGGAATTATTAAACCATAATTGTCTCCATGCATGCTGATGATTGTAGCTGCTATCCTCGAAATTCCAATTCCAAAACATGTCTGTTGACCATATTTTTTGGTTCCATCCTCATCCTCGAACATAATATCAAAGGCTCTAGAAAAGGTCTCACCCAATAGATGAGTGGTGGCAATCTGTAAAACTTCCTTATCGGGAAAAAGCACATCAAAAGCAAAGGAATGCTCTGCCCCCGCAAACCTATCCCAAGAAGGCCTCTCCATTAAAAGAAAAGGAATTCCAAGCTGATTATGCAGAACATCAATTGTGATTTCCATATCCTCTTTTACCTGATTTACAGCATCTTCAAACGTCCTGTGAACATCATGCGCTTCTATCCAGTAGAATTCTCTTCCCCGAATGAGAGGTTTTGTTGCTTTGGTTTCGTATCGGTACACGGTGTTACTCTGATATAATTTCAAAGGTAGATCTCGATAGCTCCTAATCCAGTAGGCATAGAGAGGATACATTGCGGTCTCAGAAGTTGGTCTTAATAGAAGCGGTTTATCGAGTTCACTATCTCCTGCTTTGGTTATCCAGAAAACTTCTCCAGAAAATCCTTTTATGTGTTCAGCTTCTTTCTGAAAGAATTCCAAGGGTATTACAACAGGAAAGTTACAAATCGAATGACCATGTTCATCCAAAGCATCCTCAAAAAGTCGGTAAGTTTGCTTTAAGACGGTTGCAAGGTTAGGACGATAAACTATAAATCCCTTCACTCCGTATCGAAGGTCCACTAGCTCCGCCCTTAGGATGATTTCGTTATACCAATCGTTGAAGTTTTGTTCCTTATCAGGTAAAGGAATCTCAGTATCTTCACCCATTCAATCACCAACTAGAATATAAAGCAGCTTTTAAAAAGCTTCACTCATCCGTATTTTTATAGAGCAACTAAATTAATCAGGCCATGATAGAAGATAAATTAAATACTTGGTTACCGCTTGTTTGGTTTACCTATCTTTTATTGCAGAGTTAAACTATTGAAATTTAATATAAATCTTTGTTTTTCATTGAGGTTCAAAAAGATTGCACAACTGAACTTTTTACCAAAGTTTTTTTAAGTCTTTTTCCTTCAAGTAATTATCCATAACAGAGGATCAATCTATGACTACGGTATCAGTAGTAAAGGGTGAAATAGCCTCAGAAGCCGTTAGAAAAGCGGTGAACTTGATAGGCGGAATAGAAAAAATTGTGAAAAAAGGAGACAAAGTTTTTGTCAAACCCAATCTAGTTGCCCCCCTTACCAAAGAATCCGGCGCAATCACTGACCCAGAAGTAATTAGAGTAGTAATTAAGCTTCTGAGGAAGGCAGGAGCCGTGGAGATAAAAGTGGGAGACGCCCCATTCTTTTTTTACAAGTCCAAAAAGGCTTTTGAGGTTACGGGAACACAACAAGTGGTGGAGGAGGAAGGGGCTGAAGCGGTTTACCTAGATGAGGATGAATATTTAGAGATTGAGTCGCCTAAGGCAAAGTTAATGAATACAATTAAACTACCCAAAACCCTACTGGATTGTGACAAGTTCATTACTGTGCCCAAGTTAAAGACTCATTCCATGTGTAGGGTTAGCTTGGCGATTAAAAATCAGATCGGATTATTATCTCCTGAGGAAAAAAGGATTTACCACAGGACAGATATTCATCAAAAGGTTGTAGACGTGACGCTTGCGGCTACTCCGGACCTAGCAATAATTGATGGACTAAACGCGCTTGAGGGACAGGGCCCCACCTACGGAAATGCGGTAAACACGGGAATAATTATCGCTGGAACCGACGTGGTATCCGTGGATGCTGTGGCATCTAGCATCATGGATTTTGAGCCTCAGGAAATTCCCCATATAAGACTCGCCGCCCTACAGGGACTAGGGGAGATGGATTTGAATAAAATAGTATTAAAAGGAGCGAGTATTAACGAAGTCCAGAAGCATTTTAAGAGACCCTCTGCGGATGTAATGGGTATTTATCCGAACGTAGAGGCATATGTTGGATGCGCATGTTATGAAGGATGTTTGGCTTGGACGAGGGTAGAACTGGATAGGCTTAGAAAACATGGACTCGTAGAAAAAGTGGGAAAGATTAATCTCATAATAGGACATGATGCAAAAGTACCAGAAGAACTAGAGGGAAGAGTCTATATCATAGGAGACTGTGCAGAAGAACACAAGAATAAGGGAATATTTGTAAAAGGGTGCCCCGCTTTCGAAATTTTAGGCAAGATACAGCCCATAGAATAATTCACTTTTAGAAAATGGCTAATTAAAATTCATACATTTTTAGAAGGAAAATAATTGAAAATGGCTCTATGGGAAAAAGGGTTATACTAAATAATCCAAAGCTTGTCTGCCTTTTTGACCAACTTTTATTCCCAGCTTTTGTGCTTCGGTATTTAAATTTTTCACTTCAGCGTTTAGCACATCTTCAAATGTTCTGACACCAGTTACTACTGCGGCAGCCATTCCCAGCTTCTCGGAAGCTTCAATACTTAGGAAACCACAAGCTAAGACGCCTTTTTCACCTATGATGAGCAATAGAGGCGCTGGTTTAATATCAACCAAGTCCAAGGCAAAAATGCTCTCCTATTTTAATTTGTTCTATTTGTATCATTTGATCCACCTACCTTCTTTATCAAAAAGAAGTGGCTTAAGTTTTTTGACTACTGAGTCAATTCAAACCGGTGTTTCGAGAAAAATCATTTTTCAGCCATCTCTCTTGATATAAATCGGGCCATCCCCTTACCTTCAACTGATTTTGCGGCTACTTTGGTTGCCATATTTCCAGCAGTCTTTACGTTTTTTGTTCGAGTATACTCAAGAAGAAACACCCCAAAAAATATGTCTCCTGCACCAGTGGTTTCCACTACTTTTTCTGGACGAGCCTCCGGAGTGATTAAGAGGTTTTCTTTACCTCTTATTAAGACCCCTTCTTCACCCAGGGTTATCAAAACGATTTCTGGTCCAAGACTCAAAATTTTCTGGGCGGCGTCATAAATGTTTTCGCATTTCATAGCGGCTAGTGCTTCACGTTCTGAACACTTAACAACAGTTACTAGAGGAAGAATCTTATCACCTTCCTCCCAGAACTCGTAGTACACGTTTCCTTGGTCATCAAATTTACGAACAAAACCCTGTGCATCAATGGCTAATAGGGAATTTGTGCTTCGAGAGATTTTTTTTAAGAAATCAGATGAAATCTCTCTCGCTATAGGGCTAATTAGAAGAGATTGGGAATCTAAGAAATTTTTTGGAATTTCTTTAAATAAAATTGGTCCGCATCTCTCTTTCAGTTTTAATTGTCTACCTTTCGGTCGATATTCTAGTTCAAAGCTTGTTGTTAAACCATTTGTTTTCTTAACAGACATTTGGACTCCCATTTCTTTAAAAACGTACAGAAAAGTCTCATCAAGGTCTCTACCTATTTTTGATACTATACCTACTTTTCCCCCCATTTTTCTAGCGGCTATCCCAGCATAGAAAGGCGCCCCTCCGATTGAGTGGGTTCTGGAGCCTTCTCGTATTATAATATCCTTGGAGATATGCCCAATAACCACTAAGTCAAGCAAAAACTTCCTCCCGCAACGGGTTAACTGGGTTTAATTAAGAGCGACATTTTCTGGTTTTACGAGGCTTTTCTATCATCCTTTGACCTGACCCGAACCACATTTCTGTGGACAGCGCAGTTGATGCAGTATAATCTTGTTTCTTTAGTTCTTGGAATATACGCTCCTTGCTGTCTCAATTCCCGACCAATCATCGGATCCACCAGTGATTTATACTTTGTTACTCTCTTGGCTTTATCTCGGGGAACTAGCTTACCACAACCACTGCACTGTACTATCGATTTCTTTCCGGCACTTCCTTTGGCTCTACCACGGCTTTTTCGTTTTTTAGGCAAAAAACCACATCTCATTCAATAATTTGTTTTTAATCTAAACCACCTACACCTAAAGAACTATTTATTTTTATCCTTTGCTTATCAAAATAATTATGACGTAGATAAATTATATCGGGGGAAGACTTTGATTTAGGGGTTAAAGCTGTTCCCAAGTGGTTTTGCACAAATTAGGATGAGAAATTGTTTTATACGGATTCTCAATTAGTGGTATAACTACTTGGAGTATGATAAATTGAATTGGTGGCTAGTATACTTCCTCTACAGTGGCGGTGGTGAATGGTGGCTATATCCCCTAGTAGCAGGAGTTACCATTTTTACCGGGATAATTGCAGCCATGTTGGGTGTTGGAGGCGGATTTCTTAATGTTCCTATAGTAAATTATTTAGCAAATGAACCAATCAACGTAGCCATAGGCACCAGTTTATTAATTATCGTATTCACCTCGTTTTCTGCCACCATAGGGTACGCCCGTAAAAAGGTTATAGACTTCAAATTGGGTTTAGTGTTAGAGACAACATCAATTCCGGGAGCCTTCCTAGGGGCGTATTTAACCGGATGGATTCCAGAAGCAATATTGGAAGCGATTTTCGGAGTGGCGCTGGGGGTAATAGGGATTAACATGATTTTCAGAAACAGGGGACAGGATACAAGTGACTCTCGAAAAGTCCTTAAAGAGGAGAAAAAGTCAATAAAGAGTATTCTGAAGTGGAAAAGAGTAATTAATAGTGTAGACGGCGAAAGCTACGAGTACTATATAAATTTACCTTTGGGTTTAGCATTCGCTTTTGTGGCGGGGCTTATGTCTGGACTATTGGGAATAGGAGGGGGACTCGTTAAAGTGCCACTATTGAATGTTGGCCTAGGAGTTCCTATGATTATCACAGTGGCCACATCAATGTTTATGATTATTTTCACAACGCTAATGGGTACCTTTGAACACAGCATGTTAGGACAAGTGAATTGGATAATCGGCGGTGTTATGATAATTGGAGCGATAATTGGAGCACAGATAGGCTGTAGGATAGCATTGAAAATATCCCCCAATCTTCTTCGAAAAATTTTCGGCGCAGGCGTAGTCATTCTAGCAATCCAAATGATTTACACGGCGCTAATTAGTCTTTAGGTGAAAAATTTTTGAAAAGAGTATTTATTCTCAAAGCAACCAAAGCCCGCACCGATGACAAATTCACCATAAAGGATTTACCGGGTAGCGGGGGCAGAATGGATTTAGTGTGCAGATGTATTCTATCCGCATTACTCCTATCAAGAACGCACAGAGCGGATACAATTTTTTACGCCGTGCTGGAAGGCCCCCCAAAGCCCTCAATCACCATTGGGATAGAGGGTGAAAAGATTAAAGTCCTACCAAGAGACGAACTTCAAACCGCCCTAGTGTTAAAAGAGATGTTGAATCCCGATAGGGTAACTTTTCCTTCAGGATTTGAGTTAATAAATAAAAGCTTCCAAGAAATGGTAGGAGAGCAACTAAACAAATCCGAAATTTACGTTCTCCACAAATCGGGTATTGATATCAACAAAACGTTTACCCAGTCTCAAAAAGTAAAAAAACCGCAAATCGCGTTTATACTGGGAGACCATACTGGTTTAAGCCCAAATGATATGGAATACCTAGTGGAAAAAAGCATCAAACCCTTAAGTTTAGGAAATAAGGAATACATAGGAAGTCAATGCATATTCCTTGTTCAAGAGAAAATGGATCGTATTTTTGAACCCAAAATAGCATAATTCCCTTTTTGTGTTTAAAAAATGCACATTAAGAAAGGATTATATGTTACCGTCTCAAATCTCTAATCAGAAACAAATTAAAAAATTTGAAGGGTGTAGAGTATGGCTTTTAAGAAATTCGTAGGTTGGCTAAAGGGCGGACCAAAAATCAAAGATGTAGTCTACAAACTCGACGTATTCACACGCCGACTGGAATACCAGAAAAAGCAGCTGGAGAGAGAGGCTAGGAAAAATAGGGAAGAGGCAAAAAAATATCGGCTCAGAGGAAACACCGAAGCCGCCAAAATGTACGCCGAACACTTTGTAAGGTACTCGAAATGGTCTTTAGCAACTGATGCTTATCGTCTTAGGATTCAGGGTATGGTTGTTAGGCTTCGTCAGAGCGAATCCATCTATGATGTGGCTAGTACTTTATCGGGTATAAGATCCGCTCTTAACGGGCTTAAGGGAGCGATTAATCTTCCAGATATTGCTCAGATGGTTGAGGAGATAGATGGATCTATGCAAGACTTCGATGTGGCTCAGGATGTTGCTGAAGCGGGTATGGAGAGGATGACGATTAATACAGAGGTCACGTCTCAGGAGGTTGCGGCGACTATTTCTGAGATTGACCAAGAAATCGGTGTTGAAACCGGGGTGAAGCTGCCGACTGCGCCTAGTGGAAAGATTGGTGAGCTGGAAAAGGATATTAAGAAATTGAAAGAAGAACTTTAAGCCTTCTTCTTTTTATACTTCAATACAGACAAGTGAGGGGTAATAGTCATGTTATATGGTGGAAGACCTCTGTGTGAATTGCTTACAGATCTTTTGCAAAACATTTCTGTGATGGAAGCTGCCACTGCAAGAGATAAAGCCTACCTCCTAAATGGTTACATTCTGGCACATAAGGCTACTGGGCTAAAATTTATTCTGGAGCAAATGGATCATCTTGCCGATCAACTGGTTTCTCTGCAATCAGATTCGGGAGCTTGGCTATCGGGTTCTGGTAAGGTTGATAATGAGGCTACAGCAGTTATTGTTCATGGTTTTCGAGCATTATTAGCTGAGAAGGGCAAAGGGGAGATTCAAAAATCCATCGAGTCCGCATTAAATTACGCTTTGTCTCAAGAATCACTCGATCTTGACATTGCAAAAATTCTTTACGAAGGTTACAGGTACAATGAGGATGAGAGATTTCTTGACAAGATGGTTGAATTAATAAGCATAATTGATATGGATAAACGCGTTGATGTTTTTCTACTTCTGTTAATGGCCACCGATAGGATGGAGTATCTGGAAAAGGCTTTAAAGATTATAAAACCTTATGATGGGTTGTCCAGTCAAGAAACTGTTGATTTTCTTCTCTGGAACTTGTCGAGTTTTGATGCCGATAGATATCCTAGGCCGCCTAATCTTAGAAAATACATCGCGGATCAGATTAGTGTAAAAGATTTAAGAGATTTGTGGCGGGCATTAGCCTACATTATTGGTGAAGCAGGCGTAATAAATACAGAGAGGGAGAATATTGTAGAAGTACCTAAAATAGTTGATACTCCCATTACTGTTCTCAGAGATAGTTTGGGCGAGTCTATCATTTTGGGAAGAAGCAAAGCAACCCAGGCTAAACTAGGCTGCAAGGGAACATTCTACATCGGTTGTGTGAGCGAGAGAAAGAGTGAAGATAAGCACTTGCTCGGTTGTAAGGTTCTTTTGGACGGGGTAAAGCCCCATGTAATATTTATAAGTGGTCACCGAGGGTCTGGAAAGTCTTATACAATGGGTGTTATTGCTGAGGAGCTGGCGGAATCAAAATTAGGTATTGCAACAATTTTGGTTGATCCCATGGGAATTTTTTGGAGCATGAAGTATCCAAATTGGGAAAAAAAAGAGTTGGAAACACTTGAAAGATGGAACCTCCCACTTAAGGGTTTTAATAATGTGAAGGTTTTCATCCCCATAGGTTTCTACGACAAGGTTCCAGAACAAACGAAAGACACTCCCTTTTCAATAAGGCCTTCAGAATTAACAGCCGATGATTGGTGCCATACCTTTGGCATAGAAAGATTCGGCACATTAGGACTCTTAACCGAACAGGTAATTGAAAAGGTCAGAAACGGCTACAAAGCTACGATCGATGACCGAGAGTTAAACACTGCGGGTAAGGGAGATGCCTACACACTAGACGATTTAATCAAGTGTGTGGAAACTTCCTCTGACATTATATCCGAGGATAGAGGATTCAGACGTGACACTCGAAGGGCTTTGATTGCAAGATTCTCCTCAGCGAAACAGTGGGGAGTCTTCTCAAATAAAGGAACCAAGTTAACGGATTTAGCTACTCCGAATCAAGTATCTGTTATAGATGTAAGCCAGTTGGATGACAGTTTGCGTGCCCTAGTTATTGGCATACTTGCACGAAGAGTTCTAAAGGTTAGATCACAGATTTCAAGAATAGAGGAGGCCGCCCAGTTAGGAGAGGTAGCGGATGAGAGTGTTGAGGCGGAGATTCCCGTAACTTGGCTGATGATTGATGAAGCCCACTTACTCGCTCCCTCCAGAGGGATTACTGCGGCCTCTGATCCACTAATCGATTACGCCAAGCTTGGAAGAAAACCAGGTTGTGGCCTAGTGCTCGTAACACAGCAACCCTCGGCTACAGACAGCCGAATCTTATCACAACTAGATATACTAATAACACATTATTTATCATACGAACCAGACATTGTTGCCTTTATTAAAAGATCTCCAGCCGAAGTTCCAATGGAAATAAAAGATTCCGGGTTTCTGCGCAATATTCCGATTGGAACAACCATTGTTTCAGACGAATCCATTACCAGTAACCGAGCCTTAGTGGTTAAGATTAGGCCAAGGCTAAGTCAGCATTCAGGTCGGGAAGCACTTCCCAAGATTATTGAGGAACTTGCATCAACCCCCTCAAAACCCCCTATTACTTCAGAAAAAAAGAAAAAACCAACCGAAGAAATAGCAGTGTCCGAGACAGAAGCAGAGGCGGAAGCTTTGGAGGCTCTTGAGGAGTTAGGGGAAGAAGAACTGGTTGAAATAACCCCGGATATATCGATTCCCTCTCCACCCGTACTCAGTATACCAACAGATCTAGCTGCTGATTATCTTGAACGCATTCTAGAATATCGATTTTACAATCATCTATATCCAGTGCCAAAAATGGAGAGAGCAGAGGAGAGAATCATGACACAGGCGGACAGTAGAGAAGTGGTTCGCGAAGTTTACAACAAACTAACGGAATTCGGATGGCACACAGATATAAACGCCACAAAAGATGTACCAGTGATTACGGGTTCTAAGGACAAATCACGACTAGCGTTGGGAGTACTAGAAAACGAGGAAAACACGATAATTGTTATTTCATCCACATCAGCTTTAAGAAACGAGGCAGTGAATGCAATTACATCACTAAAAGAGATAGTTAAAATTTTAAAAACAGCTCCCCGAAAACGTCCGAAAACAAAACCAATATTGAAAGAAGCCAAAGTGGATGAAGAACTACCCGAATTGCCAACCCCACCACCAAGACCCAGCATCATCGCCGAAGACAAGGTTCAACCAGAAATTAAAGCATTAGAAGAACCAACAATTGTAGAACCAGAAGAAATCGAGGCAGAACAAAAAACCAGTAAAGAGCAAGAACAAGAAAGAATCACAAAGGAGATACAAAAATTCCAGAAATACCTAAGAAGTCTACATGAATACTATGAACTGGGCAGGATGACCGAGGATGAATACATTTTCCTAAAAAGAAAAACCTTTGAAAAAATTGAGCAACTACGCAGATCACTAATTGACTGATTTCCTGGTGAATACAAGAATGACAACTATCTTCGATTCAGAAAAAAATCAAAAAATTCTAAGAGAATTTTTCGAGTACGTGGTTTTCGGCGTCCTAGACAATATACTCGTTAATTTTTCTCCCGAAGAAACCCAACTAATGAAAGAGAAAATGTTTCCACATTTCATGAACCACTTGGAAAGGAAAACCTCTAAATCCCAGTTTCAAAAAAAAGTAGAGATGATTTTATTAAATCTTAAACTCGAGGAAACACTCCGCGTTTACATATTCTCAGTCTTCGAAATGTTCGCCTCCCAACTACGCAGTGAATTAGAGGAAAACGAAGCGAAACTAGCACCGGAAGACTTGAAAAAATTAACCGAAGAATACATAGTTATCCGCTGGTTTGACAAACAAGTTTTAGAACACTCCTACCGAATATTAACCCTGGATAGTGTGAGCTACAGCGAAGCTCTGGAAACAAGAGGCCAGATTCTGGAACTCTTCAAAGCATACACCTCGGGAAACATATCCTTCGAGGAAGCCTCACAGGCCCTTGGAAAAATGTTGGAATACTACAGTAGGAAAGAAGTAGTTTTAGGAGTGATTTCACTAACACTGGGAGCAATGGAAACCGTTAAAACCCTAGGCGTCCACAAAGTAGCGGAACACGCCAAAAAAGAACCCAAAGCCATTAGCATCCCTGTTTCAAGCTTTCTCCCACCATCCACAAAAAAGAGCGTACTCTTTGACTGGTTCAGAAAGGATATCGTAAAACCGGCACTAAAAAACCTGGCAGCAAACGGTATATTTGATGAGAAACAGGAGATAGAAAAGGGAATAACCGAATCTTTCTCACTTCTTGTGGACCGAGTTCTCACCTTCAATGATTTTGAAAAGAGAATAGTATCGCTTATAAAGCCTGAAATAAAATCCGAACCAGCACGCAAACATGTCGCAGCCTCCTTAATCAGTATGGCGGAGCTGGTCCACGAAGAAGCTGAAGAAGATCCCTCATTAGAAGAATTTATCGAGTTCATAGAAACCAGACAAAGAGAGATAAACCGTATATACGGCTAAAATGATAATATACCTAAAG
>DXJA01000109.1 GCA_019056875.1 Candidatus Jordarchaeum madagascarense | reverse complement strand
GCCAAAGCAGGGGAGAATAAGTTTCGCTACCCGCTTCATCCTAAAAAAGAAAACGTTCACAGAGGAGAAAAGGCCTAAAATTCACTTTTCAGATATTATAGGGCAAAGCCAAGCCAAGAACAAATGTTTGATAATCAAAAGGTATTTGGAAAACCCGGAGGCTTTTGGAGATTGGGCTCCAAGAAATATTCTTTTCCATGGTCCGCCGGGCACAGGCAAAACTATGCTTGCCCAGGCTCTAGCCAACGAAACCAATGCCCCCTTTTATTTAATTAAATCCACGGATTTAATCGGGGTTAATGTTGGAGATGCTTCGAGAAGAGTGCATCAAGTTTTCAAAATATCCTCGGACAATGCCCCTAGCGTATTATATTTAGATGAGATAGATGCCATAGGATTGGATCGTAGTTTTCAAAGTATAAGGGGGGATGTGGCTGAAATAGTTAGTGCTCTTCTGGGAGAAATGGACGGCTTAAGCGCTAACTTCGGTGTAGTCTGTGTTGGAGCCACGAATAATCCTGTTATAATAGATAGAGCGATAAGAAGCAGGTTTGAGGAAGAGATCGAATTTAAACTTCCTGGTGCGGAAGAAAGGGAACAAATTCTTAAGCTCTATATATCAAAGATTCCGTTGCCTGTGGAAGCCGATATTAAAAAAATTGTTAAAAATACCGAAGGTTTCTCTGGTAGAGATCTTAAGGATAAAATCCTAAAGGCTGCGCTCCATAAAGCAATTCTGCAAGAAGAGAAGTGTGTGACACAGGAAATAATTGATGCTATACTTGGTCAACTTGACGAAAAATCGTTAAAAGAAAAACCTAAAATGTTTACCTAAAACATGGGTTATCCGAATTATTTTTAATTATAAAAAATTTCTTTAAATCAGCTTTAACTATTGATGGGTGTAGTGTTTTGAAGAAGATTATTGCCCTTGTCGGAATGCCCGGCAGTGGCAAAACATTAGCGGTTGATGTGGCAAAAAACATGGGCATACCTGTGGTAGCAATGGGGGATGTTGTTCGTGAAGAGGTAAAATTAAGAGGCTTAGAAGAAACACCAGAAAATGTGGGTGAGATGTCAATGGGCTTGCGAGAAAAGGAGGGCCCGCAAGCTGTCGCAAAAAGAACGCTTACTAGAATCGAAAGAGCGGAGACGCGTGTGGTTCTTGTTGAGGGGATTAGGAGCCTAAAAGAGATAGAATTATTTAAAGAGCATTACCCCGACTTCACACTAGTCGCTATTCACTCATCACCTAAAACCCGCTTTAAACGCCTGTACGAACGTGAGCGTCCAGACGACTCAAAGGACTTGAGAGCTTTTAAGGAAAGGGATGCTAGAGAATTAAATTACGGAATCGGATCGGCAATCGCTCTAGCAGATTATCTGATCGTGAATGAGGAAAGCGAAGAAGAATTAATTAAAAATATGCGGACAATTCTGGAGAGGATAATACAATGATAGAACTAGAAATCGAAACACCGGTATATCTAACTGAGAGCAGAGAGAAGGTAGAAAAGGCTCTAAAAACAATCGTAGACACAACTTACACTCTCTCGGAAAAAAATGGACAAAACTTTCTCCACGGCAAAGCCCAAGGACCAGAGGGATTTTCAAAACTGTACCAGCGCCTAAGAGACCAGCTCATAGTTGAGTCCGCAAGAAAAATAATGAGAAGAAATATTATTGATGACACGGTAACTTTTTACCTTCACAAGCAGGCGGCATTTATGGGAAAAATCCACTTCTGCCAACCAGAAGCAGAGTCCCCTATGGGTCCAATAAAGATAAGCATCACAAGCACTAACATAGAAGAGCTGGTTGATTGGCTCTGTCCAAAAACAGTTGACGGAAAACCACTAGAGCGAGAACCACCGACAGACGGTTAGAAGGATGAAAACAAGTTGACCCGCATAAAACTAGGAATCTCAACCATGCCTTTTATAAAAAGCCACTTCAACGAGATTGTGAAGACGGTTGAGAGCACCCCAGAAAGCCTAGAACTGGACTGCTGGGAAATCATTGAAGAAGGATTCCACTTCCTGAACCCGGAACGCATCAAAATGCTAAAGGATGCAGCATCAACATCTAGAATAGCATTTACCGTACATGCGCCTTTCGCTGGAATCAATTTAGCTTCACCAGAACCCCTCCAATCAGTTTTGCTAGATTTCATGGACAGATCACTCGAAAGAGCCCATGCCCTAGAGGCAGAACTCAGTGTTATCCATCCGGGCCTGCTGTCCCCCTTCACTATACACTTTCCCGAAATAGCTTGGGAGAGTCTCATTGCATCAATAAAACACTTGGTGAAATTTTCGGAGAAACTCGGCTCCCCTAAAATTGTGGTCGAAAACATGGCGCCCCCTTACCCTTTTCTGATTTCTAGTTATCAGGAGGTAGAAAGACTATTTCAAGAACTTGAAAGTTTTGATGTTAGCTTATGTCTGGACATTGGGCATGCCCAAAAATCAGGGGGGGTAAAACCATTCTTAAAGAAAGTGGGGCAATACGTAGCACACATACATGCGCACGATAATATCGGAGACAAGGATGCTCACTTACAGATTGGAAGTGGAGCGGTCGATTGGGAATTTGTAGTTAACTCGCTCCGCAAAATAAATTTTGATGGTTATATTGTTGTTGAGAATAATAGTTTAGGG
>DXJA01000108.1 GCA_019056875.1 Candidatus Jordarchaeum madagascarense | reverse complement strand
ATTTTAATTAATAAAAGTAAAGTTGAAATAGAGATTGCCATTTAAAGTACTTATCAGCGGGAATAAAACATTTTAATTTCACTTCGGATTATAAATAAGAAGTGGTTTCATTGAGTGAGGATAATATTAAAAAAATGGCGGATATGCTGAGGAGAGGTGCTTCCCTACTCTCTCAAAGTTGTCCTCAGTGTGGATCGCCCCTATTTAAAATTAAAGACGAAATATATTGTCCTACTTGCGAAAAAAAGGTAGTAATTGTTAAAGAGGGAGAACCAATCCCACAGAAGGTTGAAGGTCTTATGGTGTCGGATCTTTCGAGCGTTTTATATGATAAGCTGAGAGAAACGGTAGAATCTATAAAAAACGAAAGTGATCCTAGCAGATTACAAGAATTGCTCAGAGTTATTGTAGGAATATTAGATGCTCTGGAGCGCTTTAGACGTATTTCTCATTAAAATGAATTATTGTCATTGTATTTGGAGGTTATAATTTTTCTTATTTTTTCTGCCTTCTTTTTGCCCAATCCTTTAACCTCGGAGAGCTCTTCTTCACCCTTAGTGAAAACCGCTTCTAGAGTGTTAAAAATGTTAAGCATTCTTTTTGCTAATGTTTGATCTATCCCGGGTAGACCTATTAAAACCCGTTCTTGCACATCTCTCAAGCCTCCCGGAGTTTTTTCAGCAATGTAAATCCGTGTTTCCCTTTCTGTCTGTTCTCTTCGGGCAATTGTGTATATCATTCTTGCTGTTTCTTCAGAGTTTATTGTCCAGATTATTGGCAGCTTAAAATCCACTACTATGCTTACTAGTGCTCCTCTAATGGCTTCGGGGTGTATTGCGCGCCTTCCATACAAATCCTGCCCCTCAATAATAAGTATTGGTTTTTCATATTTTGATGCAATTTCCTTAACTTGAGGAAATAGTCTTTTATCAACTATTGACTGTAAAAAGTCTTCAGCCGTTTTTCTTTCTATGGCAACGCTCTCTGATGCAAGGTAATCTGCCACTTGTAACTGCATCGGAACAATTTTGACATTTAATCTTATGAGTTCCCGTGCTACATCAGATCCGATTTCTCTATTGTCTACATAAACGACTATTTTTTCTTCTTCTTTTTCTTTCTCTTCTAAATACTTTTCTAGTTTGATTTGTTGTTGATTCTCTTCTTTTAGGGGTTCCAATTTTGTTTTTGTGATGGTTTTTATGGTGCTTTTCATTTCTCGCTCTTTTTTCTTCGCCGACCAGTAATAGGCCTCGTCTCTGGTGCCTTTTGTTAGAAGTAATGCTACTCGTCCGGGTCTTCTACGTCCTGTTCTCCCCTTTCTTTGTATGTATCTTATGGCACTTGGTACTGCATCATAAAAAACAACCAAGTCACATTCACTAATGTCTAAACCTTCTTCTGCGACGCTGGTAGCAACTAGAATATTGTAGATACCTTGTTTGAATTTTTCAATTATTTCTGTTTGTTGTTTTTGAGATAGCCCCTTATCTCCGATTTTATTTGCTTGGCCTACGAATCTTTCCACACTATATCCTTCTTCCTGTAGAATTTCATTTATTTTACTTGCGGAATCCCTATACTGTGTAAAAATTATTATTCTTGAGTTCATTTTTTGTAAGAGTTGTTCTCTAACTATTTGAATCATTTTTTCGATTTTGGGATGTCTTACTTGCGTCTCAATCAGATTCATTATTCTAATTCTAGCGGTAGCGATTTCGTTGTCCATAAGTAAATCTTTAATGCCTTTTGGAGAACCAGTTATTTTTGATCTTTCCTCTAATTTATAGAAAAAGTTTTGGAGAGCTTCTAAACCTTGGGTTTCTAAAAGTTCAATTGCATGGGTTAATCTGATCGCGGCTGCAACCTTTGCCATTAATTCGAATACTTCTGGTTGAGCTTGCCTCTCTTTTGCTAATTGATTTTGAATTTGTATTAACTGCTTTCTAGAAATTTTTCTAACAGCGTAAGACTCGATAAATCCTTTTTCTTTCAAAGGCTTTAAACGCGCCACAAGAGCGTTTTCCAAAATTTTTTTAATTTCTAAAATACTTGGAGGAAGATTAACTAGCACCCAGCCCATTTTAATTTCTTTTATATAGGGAAGCACTTCTGGGCTTTTCTCTGTTCGAATTTCTATATTTCTAATATTGAGATTTTTACACACTTCTTCTATCTTCTCCCTCTGTGCCCCCGGCGACGCAGTTAACCCCAGAATCAAAGGTTTTTTAGCATACTTTAAATATTGCTCTGCGACAAACACATACGAATAGTTTCCAACCGCTCTATGCACTTCATCTAATATCAGAAGGGTGCATTTTTTTAGATCAACTCTGCCCGTAATTATATCATTTTCCACGATTTGTGGTGTTGCCAAAACAACCTTTGCATTCCTCCAGTTTTCCATTCTTTCTTCGGGGGGCACTTCACCGGTGAAAACTATGATTTCTTTTTCATCCACGTTTAAAATGGATTTGAAAGTTTCAGCGTGTTGGAGTACTAGAGGGCGAGTTGGTGCTAAAAAAATTACGAATGCTTCATTAAAAATCTGAAGACGAAAAGCAGTAACCATTCCGGCAATTAGTGTCTTGCCCAGACCTGTGGGGAGAACCACGAGAGAATTTTGCTCAACGCAACTTGCCGTAATAGTTTCCTGATATAGCCTCTGCTCGATGGTGTTCTCCCTCAG
Source organism: Candidatus Jordarchaeum madagascarense (assembly GCA_019056875.1). Classification (GTDB taxonomy): domain Archaea; phylum Asgardarchaeota; class Jordiarchaeia; order Jordiarchaeales; family Jordiarchaeaceae; genus Jordiarchaeum; species Jordiarchaeum madagascariense. The sequence goes on along the minus strand of DXJA01000108.1, from coordinate 3,641 downwards.
ATAAGGATGATTGATGTATTTTTTTTCCTCCATTTATATCAACATTCCAACGAGGCTTATAAACGGTATTTTTGTGAATGAGGTTCTTCGTAGTTTTTTCGTATTTTTAACTGTTTTTAACTTTTTAAACCTCTCTAGTTTAGGAATTGGATCCCTTTTTGTCCATTATTAAGTAAAATGCAAAATCGGATTATAATATTGTTTAGTAAAAATAAAAAAGCTTAAAACTTGTATTTTTAACCTAATTCAGTTCAATTAATTCAGCTTCGCTTTTATGTTACTGGGAATATTTCCATCTATTCTCTAAGTATTACTATATAATATTACCTTCTCCGCTAGAGGGAAAGTAAATAAGTTTAGACCAACTTATTATTCACATCACAAGGTACTTATCTGCAGAAAAATGGAGGTAGTGCGCGTGGTCCAAGATGACCTAACCCCTGGTGCAGAATCAGAACTATATGAACTAATAATTCCTGGCCAACTAGTAGGAAAAGTGGTTGTAGATTCTGCAGCCCGTATGGTGGGAATTATTAGAAGCATACGTGTCAGCCTTCCCCCTCTACGAGTTGAGTTAGTGATTAAAGGATTAGAAGTCGAATTTCCAATTGACGTGTCTAACGTTAACGCCGTTGGTACTGTAGTGCAGTTAAAGAACGTGGCAAAGGAGGCAGAAACTGTTGAACTTAGAGATGTTCAGAGATTACGCAAAGAACTCATAGAAGAGATTAGAACAGCGATATGTGGAAGACCATAACACGTTATAAGCTAATCAATCTATCTTCTTAGCTATTAGCGTACAAAGCGGTGCAAGGCGCCTCCAAACATTTTAAACAGTGAGTGCACCTGCCCTCTATAATTTTCAACTTTCCATCTCTTAATGAAACAGCGTTACAGGAGCTGAACCATGCGATACAGGAACCACACCCTAAGCATCTCATCGCTCTTATAATTATTGAAGCCACATTTTCGCAAATTTTCTTTGCCATTTCCGGATGCTTTGTTCTTATTACAAAATTCCCGGCTTGAAAAATATCACAAGTTGAATCTTTCATGTTTATATGAATAAAACCTATTTCGGGTAAATACTCTACTTTCCCCAAAATTTTTGAAAAATTGGCAACCTGCTCCATGTCGAAAGCAGTGTTGAATACTACTATTGAACTTTCTTCCGGTTTGCTACTTGACTGTAATTCCTCGATTCTAAAGCGTAATTTTCTTTTGTGAGAGGCCTAGTTTTCATTTTTTCACTTAATTTGAGTTCTTTTAAGAGTTTTAACTGTCCATCGGGTAGGTTTTTCCATCTCCAAAAACCATAATCTATCCATTCTTTTGGGAAATCGTATTTTTTTCGCCATTTTTCAAGGGCGTTGTGCAATTTTTCCCAGAGTTTGGGGTATTCCTTTTTAAGCATTTCAAATTCTGCTAATTTTGATGCAGGGCACGGCCAGCACCCTATTCTAATGAGCCCTTTCGCATATAGAGGATTATAGGGAACCCTTTGCTGGAATATGTAAAGCCAAACATGCAAAGCAGTCCAGTCTTGTATCGGGGTAGCGGATATTTGCCTTGATACCCAAGGATTCACACTCACTTTTTTCTCTCTAGCTCTGGCTTCTGATTCGTATCTTCTTTGACCAATAAAAGTTACACAACCGTTTGGAAAATTTTCTTCAATTAACATGCTAGTTGGACCAAGCTTAACACTCTTACAGCAGATCCTATAATCTCGCCCAGGGGGACCAAATTTTTTAGCCAAGTCCCAAAAAGTATTTGGATCTACTTTCTTTTCCAAAAGTTTTTCAGAGAGTCCTAGTTCCTCCAAGACTTGGTGTGTATATTCGACTGTTTCTTTAAATTCTATCCCGGTGTCCACAAATAATATCCAAAAGCTAGTTCCCAGAGCTTTCAGTGCTAGTAAAAGTGTTACTAGTGAATCTTTTCCACCTGAAAAAGCAACCGTTTTGGGTTTATCATATGAGTTTGATACATTGCGAATAAAATTTATTGCATCTTGCTCATATCTTTGTAAAATACCTTTATTGGCTTCAACGGCGTTCTCCCAGTTTTGGCCTCCTTTTAGTAAAAATAGCTGTCCTGGTGGGCCATACTCTCTTGGTTTAATTGCAGTCCCTCTGCTTTTCGCTATTATAGCCGCCATGTTTTTTTTAGCGGTTCCTGTGGCTATAACTTCGTTCTCAGGCGAAAGCACTATGACCTGATCACCTTCCTTAATGTCATTACTGCAATCAATTACACCAGGACCTAAAATGTTGGCGCCATTAGTAATTGGGTTTACTGCACCTTCATCTACTTTTATCCACTTACTACAACCTGCTTTCCAAAGTCTCCTTGCACCTATTAGTTTAGGAACAAACTGCCAACTTTTGGAATCAGGGTTAAATCGAATATTCCCTAAAACCTTCCCATCAACTATTATCTCATCCATATGATCCGAGAAAGAAACCTTGTTTAGCAGAATAATCTTGTCATCGGGAATCAAATGCTTTCCAATCCCTGCCCCATATTGTTTATCGATCACTCTTCTAATCAGTTCCAATTCTTTCATAAAACCTGGGCGAATATCCCCGGGGGGAGATATTTGAACCTTCTCAGCCAAGTTTCCACAAATTTCGCATGGCATCTCATCTAGGAGTGGTAAATTACACGAATCACACCAGCCTAGTTTAATTTTTCCAAGGTAAATGGATTTTTTTTTCAAAAATTTAACCTTCTCATTTTATAGGCGGGAGAAAAATTTCGTATTTCTGTTTAGAAAATTGAAACCTTACTTTTTAAAATTTTCATTTATAAAAGTAAAGTTCATAACTTTAATCCAGATTATCAGAAATTATTTTTATTTTTTAGACTTTTTTGGAAAGATATTCAAGGAAAAAAAGGAATTAAGAAGGATAAAGAATCAGCCACTTTCTTTAAGAGCATCCTCTACTATTTTAGCGTATTGTTCTGCCGTTAGGAGACTTCCTTTTTCCTCGTCGAGATTTGATGCTTTGATTACCACCATCCAACCTTTTCCGTAGGGGTCTTCGTTTACAAGCTCTGGCGCGTCTTCCAATTCGCTATTGACCTCTACTATCTCACCGCTCACTGGCGCATATAATTCAGAAACTGCTTTTACTGACTCAATACTGCCGAATTCACTCATATTATCTACTTCACTTCCCGCTTCTGGAAGTTCCACGTATACGATATCACGCAATGATTTTTGAGCGTAGTCGGTTATGCCTACTCGAACTTTTTCGCCTTCTATTTTCGCCCATTGGTGTTCCTCTATATAAAGAAGGCCATCGGGTATGTTTACATCTTCTACTTTGACCATTTTTTTTCCTCCTTCGGTTCTTAACTCGATAGATTTCCGTTATTAAAGCTTTTGCTCATTTTAGGTTAAATTTAAAGTTTTTTACTCCTGATTTTTAAATTTTTAAATTTCTTAGAAATTAATTAAAGCTTTCTGATTTTATGATGGTTACTATGTTCATTGTCCCGAATAAAGTTTTTAAAAATTTTATGACTTACAGATAATAATTATGAATTTATTTATCTTTTTCTTCTTTCGGAGAAGTTATATAAAATACTCTGGTATATCTATGGATATCCCTAACTTAACTGAATTCCCATAT
>DXJA01000107.1 GCA_019056875.1 Candidatus Jordarchaeum madagascarense | reverse complement strand
GTCATTTCAATTATATTCTTAATATAATATCTGTCGATGATTGTACTATTTTGAATGGAAAAGGTGGAAAGCGGTCATGAGTGACCTAACTGCGTTCCAAGGACATATGAATCAAATGCCCTCTACCCTATTAAGTCTTTTAGGTATTCTACCTCCCAGTAGAATACCACCAAAAGTAGAAGGGATTCCCAATAGTCTTCGGTCAGAACATATAATTTTTGCCATTTTCGATAACTTTGGGCTACTTGAGTGCACATACTACCAGCCAAAATTCCTCATAGGAAAATCACAAGCGATATTAATGTTGGACACAACGAATCCCTACACTCGGCACATTCTGCAAGAAATTATTCACGGTAACCCTGCCACCGATTTTAATCTCCTAAACCATATAGCACAAAGCGGACGAAAAGTAACAATGATTGCTAGACCCGATGATCTTGCGGGAACAGGAGTAAGCGTGGAAACAAAACCCAGCGACTCTGATAATAGAACATATATTGAAACAGTTAAAATTCTCAACCGAACAGACTTTCTCTGGATACACTTCCTCGATTTCGAAAACCTTTACAAACAATACAGCTTTAGACCTCCCAAAGAAATAACCCAAAAGCTAATCTCCCGCACAGACAAGTGGCTAAAAGTGCTACACAAGCAAGCTAGACCGGGAACACTAATGGCTGTACTAGGAACCCATGGAAGAGAAGAAGCACCCAAAATCGAATATGAAGGAAAGTATGCTGACTGGAAAAGAGCCAGTCTACCCATATGCGTTCTAATCAAAAAATAGCTCTTAATTGATAAGTTTTCTACCAATCAACAATTAATCAACCATGGATAGCACAGAATAACTTTACGGTCCAGAAGAACCGAGCATCATTTTAAAGGGGCGGGAAAGCTAATTATTATATCCACATATTTCTTAAATTCCTAGGAATTTAAAGCAAAATTTTAATACAAGTTTCTTACAATAAAGAATTTATAAATAAAATGTTATGGAGGAGAACGGCGTGCCTAAACGTAAGGGTATGGGTACTGCTGATATGCTCTTATTGGTTGCCTTTATTTTCCTTATACTATCTGTTTTAATAATTTTCATGGCTTGGAATGGGGTAACAACAACAGCAAGTACATCCTTTATCATTTGGTTGTTTATTAGCAGAGAAATTGGCTTTGCAATGCTGTTCCTAGCAGTGACTGGCAGTTTAACGATGATGATGGGGATACTTCTATTAGCTGTTGGAGTCGTGTTGGTTTTAGTTAATATACTAATGAATAGATAAATCACTCAATCAAACGATCCAATTACTGTACTTTGAAAGAGTCGCCTATGAAACAAAGAAACATACCTGAGAGTTGTGAGAAAAAGCAAACAAATGGAGAATCCACCATTTTAATTATAAAAATTTCAAGATAGTGATAGGATAAAGTAGGTTTTAAATAGTCAAAAAATAAGGGCTGAATATCATTTTAATATTAGTTACCTCCTTTCAAAATTTCAAAAGCGGTAAAGAGGAGCTAAACAGAGTTGAGGAGTGACTCGGAATAGTGGTTGGAGGAATATGATTCTGGTTCTGGAAATGGTCGGAGTAATAGATACTATCTTCCACCACCAAATTTGGTACCCCTGTAACCCTCTAATCTTCTTAATTATTTTTTCTACAGAATTTTTATCCTCTAGCACGCATAAATTTTTTATCAGGCCCCCTTATTTGAAATGAAATATGCTCTCTTAAAACTGGTTTTGGCTTCTATGGTTTTCTCAGGTGTTAAACCTCCTGAAATTCTGGGGGAAGATTGTTAGATTCTTTCGTGTATGAGGCGTACGAGGACTTAACAGAAAGAGTATTATATCTGAAATGAAATATTCTCATTATTTTTGGTCAACAAGGGTATAGACGACATTTAATCCACTATAAAGGCATCCACACAGTATTGAAAGTTTTGGGTGTATTCAAAAATTTTAAAATTAAAAACTTGACCTTGTACACCAAAAGCTTTCCAAAATTAACGGTGAAGCAATCATGGAGCGCAAAGAGAGCCTTTGGAAAGAATTCGAAATCGGAAAAAAAGAAGCGATACTCATATTACTCGCAGCTATTTCATTCATATATTTCAGATTCTTCTCCATTAATTCAATAGCAACCGTTATCCTATCATTGATTGTTGGTGTATGGCTAGCATTCAGACCTAGTGAGTTTGCGGTCAAGGGCTTGGGCTCCGCCTCAAGATATCTTGGCTTCAGTGCTTACATTACCGGCATGCTTTCAAGCCTTGCAAGTAACACTCCTGAAGCGGTTATAGGCGGCTTAACAGCCTACAGAGGTTTTGTTACTGGTAACACTGAGCTCCTAGACGTGTCAGTAATCAGCATTTTGGCAGCGGCGGGGTTCAACATCCTCCTTATGGGATTGGTCGTTATGATAATCTCCCGGAAAAATAAGGGGAGACCTGTCAAAGTACCTAGAGAAGTGATTCAAAATGAGTCAGAGTTGATGAGGTGGACTATTGTCGCTCTGGCTGCAATATTCGCTCTGGGCGTTTCTCGCATTTTACTTGAATCCACAGACCTTTTAAAAATAATAAGCGAGGCAATGATAACAACTTTTTCAACCGGTGTTATTGATGTGAATCCTGTTGCTGCTTTTTCTTTATACTATCACTCTTATAATTTAGAGCATCTATCCTTACCACGGTTAGCTGGTGTAGTGATGTTCGTCTCTTACATAGTCTATACTATTTTTATGTTTAAAAGGAGCAAAAACAATAAGCAAGAAGCCAAGCCCATTCATGGAAGATTAATTTCGAGAAAGGGAACAGTAACATTGGTCATATTAGGATTCGTAGGAATCTTTTTTGGTGGTGAAATACTAACAACTGGAATCGAAACTGCTATGGAAACATTAAACCTATCATCTTATGGGGAACCCGTGTTAATAATAGCCCTTCTTCTAGGATTCGCAGGCGCAGTTCCGGAACATGGAATAGCACTGGTTGCCGCTTTCAGAGGGGAAACCGAATTATCATTAGGAAATCTACTGGGCGGAATACTCCAAACAATTCTATTAATTATCGGGGGCATAGCAATACTAGTGCCAATACCCATTAACCTGTTCACACTCTTTCAAATCGCGATTGCAGCAGCTGTATTGTGGTTCCTAAAAAGAGCCATAATGGACGACGAAAAAATAGACATCTTCGAGGGATTAATGATTGCCCTAATACAAGTTTTCGTTTTTATACTAATGCTATTTGGAGGAGTATGATAACCAAAAATCAAAAAACAACCCTTTTAAAAATCATGTGATGCTTCCCCCAAATTTTGGCACTTGTCAGGTTGGCTTAACTTGTCTCAGTATTTCCGAAATTCTTTCAAGCTCTTCACGAATTTGTTCAATTCCCTCGCTAGCATCATTGATTTTTTCTTCCAACCTTCTATTCCATTCATAAAATTCCAATCTAATTTTATCCAGAGCAGTTATATACTGCTCTGAGCCCCTCTCTAGGTGATCCATAAAATTTCTGAGTATTTTATCAGTATCTAAAATAAGCTCATATTCTAAGGTGATAATCTCATCATCTTGAACCCTAAACATTTTAACTTCCGCATCACCAGGACGACCCGAAAAAATGAAATCATGTGGATCAACAACAAGCGCTACACACTGGGAAAACATTTTCTGAAGCCCCATCTGAGTATCCACATCGATAGAGGAGAGAAAGCAACCGAATCCCGGGTGGGAGTGATACCAACCAACAATGTATTCGCTTCTTCCCTGCCTTTGGATTTTCTCAGCAATAAGAGGCGCCACCGACCGCGCCAGCTTCACATGCCCCGTTGTCCCAATCTGCGGACCGGTATCAGAATCAGAAATCTCCACCACGTCGCCTACTAATCTTCCAATCAACACCCCTGCCACTTCTATACCTGAAAACTGCATACCATGCCTGAGAATCTTAGCAAGAGTTAAAGGATGAACCCTAACATCAACCATATCCTATTCCTCATAAAATGATCATAGATACAAATTACAACTACAAGAAACTGATATTCCAATAAGTAAAAAGTTTATTTATTTCTCTCTATACTAAGAAGCATATTTTATTTAGCACCTATAATAAAAATATTGATGGTCTACCACATCCTCAAATCAAATACCACATAGAAAGGTGAGGAGAATTCATTGTCTGAGAAGAAACCCTTACACATTTATTCCTGTTGTGATGTTGCCACACCTGTAAAAATGTCTGGTAAAAGATTCCAGAAAACATGCAACGCAGAAATTAAATTTACCATAGGCTTGCCCAATGAAATAATTCCTAAAATCAAAAATAATCATGAAGGTGATATTTTCACATGCGGCGCTGCATACATAATTGATGAACTGGAAAAAAGTGGTCTAATATTAAGAGAGAATAGAAGAGTCCTCGGCTATCGAAGATCCGTTATTTTAACACAGAAAGATAATCCCCAAAAAATAAAATCTCTCATTGACTTGACAAAAAAAGATGTAAAAATCGCCGTGGCAACCGTGGGAAGCCTAAAGGGGGTTTGGGATGAAATCAGCAGCAAAACTAGACTAACTGAAAAAATACAAAAGAATATCACCCTTTTTGCTGATGGATGAGGAGAACTCTTGGGTTCAATTATAAGAAAAAAAGTAGACGCTGCATTTGGCTGGAACACCCATAAAGTTCTACACACAAAAGCTATCCACGCGGTTGAACTACCAAAAAAAATACAGGTTTACAGAAGCACCGTAATAGCAACCACGCCCTTTTCGGAAAACAAAGAAATATCAACAGAATTCATAAAATTTCTAACCTCAAAAGAAGGAAAGAAAATATACACAAAATACGGCTGGATCAACAGATAACTAATAAAATTTTATGGCAACTCTAAATCAACGATCTTCC
>DXJA01000106.1 GCA_019056875.1 Candidatus Jordarchaeum madagascarense | reverse complement strand
GCCGTCAAAAAATCCCTCAAGATCAAGAAGGGAGAGAAGGTAACCTCTTAGAAAAGTTAGCAGAGCTTGGTTAAGTTCCTTTGGTTGTTCCAGCATCACCATATGACCAGCGTTTTCAATTATTTTCAGAGATGAATTGGAAATCTTCTCATTTAGGTACCGAGACCATTTCACTGGAGTTAATTTATCTTCACTACCAACAATAATTAATGTGGGAACATTAATCTCCGAAACCCTTTCTCTAACATCAAATTCATTACAGGCTGCAAAATCCAAGTATCCAACTCCCTGTCTACATTTCAAACACTCATTCTTCGCCATCTCAACGAGCCCCGGATCAGCTTTCTCAGCAAAAGCCATACCACCAATAGCCAGCTCAACACTCTCCTCGAAATTGTTTCTCAGAGCCTCAAGAATAGTGGGATGCACCCCCAACTTCGCTCCGGATCCAACCAGTACCACCGCCCTTAAAAGCTCAGGGTAATCCAAAGCCAGCTGAATACAGATTGCGCCACCCAAAGAATGCCCCACAACAACCATTTTCTCAATACCCAAACCTCGGACAAAATCCACCACATAACCAGCATAAAGCTTAACAGAAATTTCCTCATCAAGAGGATCCGCCCCCCCATGTCCAGGCAAATCCAAAAAAACCAAGCGGTACTCTTCAGAAAGTGGTCTCTGAAAATCCCAAGAAATACGACTACCCATCGAGCCGTGAACAAAAACAATGGGTAAACCTTTACCCACAGACTCATAAAACATCTTCTTTCCTCTAATGATCAAAGACGGCAACATTAACCCTCATAACCAGTTATTAGCACCAATCAAATTGAAACAAATATAGCACAAATAGGATATAAATATCATTTGATACCCGCAGAGAGGACCAGCGCGATGGCTGTTAGAGTCCCTATTTTTCGCTCCTTCATCTCATTCCTTACATAGAATTTGTCCCTAAATTTAACAATAGAAAATACATGTCTCCCCTTTTTAAAAGCTTCAAGATAATCTTCCCTCACAATAATTTCATCAAAATCAATACCGCCCAACTCCTTCAAAACCTCATCCTTAGTAGATTTGATAAAATCAGCCCGCCGCTCAATAGGAAAAGGGGTAGTCTTCAAACTCTCCAACAAATCCGCAGTCAAAAACTTGCCCATTAAACCACGCACCTACAAAAAAATCATCAATAAGAACACACTTCAAAAACACACTTATAATTAACCCATCGAAAACAAACAAAAGTTCAAACCCAAAAAAGGAATTGAGGGCCCGCGCCGGGAGTTTCATGAGAACAGCTAAGCACTGAACCTCAAGTTGAATTCCCGAACGAAACCGAAACGGTTAACGTTCCCGGGTCTGGGGATGGCTGCTACCATCAAGCTGCGGCTCGAAGATAACCACAGTCCCCAAGGTTACCGCTAGGCTGAGCGTGGTATACACACTACGCTTTGCCCCACACGGGCCATTTCCTTTGTTGAGCAAGATATCGTGTGTGAGGGTATAAAATTTTTTCGGAGTCTTTAGTGTAGTTATTAAATTAATTACTATAAAAATGATTTTAGTTTTTTTGAAATTTCTGAAATAAAAGAGTTGTTTGGAGTGTTAATTCAAAAATGTTGGTTTAGGGTTTTTTTGTTTGAGCCACTCCGGGCTTTCGGTTTTAATTATTCATGTTTTGAGTGTGTATAAAAAGTCTAGATTTTTTGGATATATTATTAGAATCTTTTTGTTTGGATGTTGGTTTAGGGTTTGTGCCAGGCGAACATGTAGTATTTGGGTTCTCCGGTGGGTCCTACTGTTGCGACCACAAATTTCTTTCTGACGCTGGTTGCGAGTCGCCCGGCTCTTACGGTTTCTATGGGGCTGAGTTGTGTGCCTTTGGGTACGACTGATACTATGAGTGGGGCGTGATCTATTCCTGGTCCGTGTTCGTATATTGAGAAGTCTGCTCCGAATTTTAATCCGGGTCTGACGATGTATCCTCTTTCTCTGAGGTTCTTGTATACTGTGTATTTTGTTTTGAAGTCTATGTAGGTTTGTTCTGCTTTTTCTTCTAGTTCTTGTTTGGTTACTGTGTGGTCGTCTGTGGCGTCTGTGAGTTCGATTTTTTCTTTTTCAATTAGGTAGAGTGTTTCTATTAGGGAGAGTTCTAGGGGGCGGGTGAATTGGGGGGATTTGGGTTTTCGTATGCCTAGGGGTTGGCCGTAATAGCTTTCGGCGTAGAGTTGGGAACCTTCTTCAGGATTCCATACGATTACTCTGTTTCCTTGTATTAGTTCTGCTCTTTTTTTTCCTGTGGTTTTTTCGGTGGTTTCCACTTATTCTACCTCGGTGTTTTTGGTTTTTGTTTTTCGGGTTTTAGCCTTGTCTTGCGACGGCTATTATGCGTACTGCGTCGGCGGCTTTTCTAGTGATGTCTACTGTGTCTTCGAGGTTGGTTACGATGTTTAGTATGCGTATTAGTGTGCGGTGGTCTATGTCTTGTTCGAATAGGGATTGTTCGGTGGCTCTGTGGATTTGGTCCATGAATCTTTCTATTTTGTCGACTTCTTCGGCGGCTTTTTTGGCTCTTTCTGCGTCTTCTACTATGGTGAATATGGCTTCTCGGAGTGTTTCTACCGAGTTTATCATGGTGTTTATTAGGTTTCGTATGTCTTCGATTATGGCGCCTTTGGGTTTCCAGTCTTTTATTCCTTTTAGTCTGAATGCGGTTCCCTCGATATAGTCGACGATTTCGTCGGTTATGAGGACTAGTCGCATCATGTCTTCTCTTTGGATTAGGGTTGCTGCTATGGAGAGTTCGTCTAGGAGCGCTAGTTTTATTTCTTCAGCTTCGTTGTCAGCCTGTGATATTTTTGAGAGTATTTCTTCCATTTCGTTGTCGTTTCCGCTTAACCATGCTTCTAGGAATGGGGCGAGCTCTTTTACCGCGGATAGTATTTTTCTTATGTGGTCTTGTATTATTTCTAAAACTATTCTCTCCTTGCTTTGGTTTAAATCAATTGACATGCCTCTTTCCTCTTTTTTGGGTGTTTTAATCTCTGCCCGAACACATTTAAATAAATTCCTATATCCGAGGATTAAAGCGGGAATATGAATCAAAAAAAGGGTAATATTCAGGATGTGTTTTTAACGAGCGCCTTCTTTTATTTTAGAGAATGTAGACATGTGTTTGGGTTTGGTGTCTTGCTTATATTCTGGTGGCTTGGACTAATCAAATTTTGGTTTTAATTTTTTCTTATAATTATAGTAAAGTTTATAGGCTTTACTTGTTCAAGTAGTCCAGTTCTGGAGGATTTTGAAGTGTATTTTCCAGTTCTGTTCGTTACTTTATCAATATTAGACGGCATAAATGCGTTTTTCCAGAGTCTTTTCAATGGTGTTTTATGGTGGATTTTTACCTATGGACCTATTGGATTCTTTGCGGCCATGATTTTGCAAGCAATAATCGCACCGATTCCCAGTGAACTTGTTTTGATGCTTGGTGGAGCCGCCTTCTCCATTCAATATAATATAATTTCGCTTATTCCTTTAATGTTTTTATTTCATGGAATCTTTAATATTTTCACTTTGATATTCTATACGACTATATTTTCCTCGTTTTACGGGTTTGATTATGGAATTTTATTGGCGGGTTTCGTTGGAGGCACCGGAGAAATCGTGGGTGGTGTTATCGGGTTTTATATTGCGAGATTTGTTGGGAGACCAGTTATTGAACGATGGGAAAAAGAAACTATGGGTATGGAGAAAAAAGAATATCAACCGAGCGGAGGAAGACTGAGAAGACTTTTTGACAGGGTTGTTATTTATACACTAGGGGACGCTGTTCTCATAGCGGACAGGTGGTTCACGAAGTACGGGTTCTGGGCAATTCTCGCCGCGAGATTAATCCCGCTTGTGCTTTTTGACGCTGTTTCTTATGGCGCGGGTCTGACTAAAATCAAGTTTAGATCTTATATTTTTCCTACAATAGTTGGAGGATTCCCCCGGGCCTTTTTGTACTGTTTCTTGGGTGCTAAACTTTTAATATATCTTAACTATGTGACTTTCGGTAATCCTTACACTTTGTTCTTCATTATAATTGCCTTAGTGGTTATACTCGTAGCGGTAATATACGAATTCGTGATTAAGAGAAAATACTTGGTTGCCAAGAACCAAACAAAACAATAGACAAGTTTCGCAATACCCATCCCTTTTGTATAACTGCATTGTTGAGAAGGATTAGTTTGGAGCGTTATACTATCTATCTCCTCCCAACTCCATAAAAATCATTTGTCGTTTAAATCGAGCAATTTAACGCGATGACCTATTCCCTTCTTTTTCGCCAAATTGTAGACGACATTCGCTGCAGCTATGTCTTGAACCGCTAACCCGGTGGAATCAAACATTGTGATCTCTTCCTCTGTTTCTCTGCCCGACTTTTTATCAATTAAGATTTCTCCAATCTCAGCGTGAATGTCACTTTCTTTAATCAATCCTTGAGCGAGCGCGTGTTGGATTTCTCCAATCTCGCGGCATTGTTTGAGACTGTCTACTACGATTTTTGCACGCTTTATAATCATGGGGTCTAACTCTTGCTTTCCAGGGGCGTCTGCCCCGATTGCATTAATGTGCATGCCTTTTTCGATCCATTCATTCATGACAATGGCTTTCTTGGAGGGAGTGGCGGTCACAATGATGTCTACATCACTCACGGCGCTTTTTGTTGTGTCCACGGCCTGAACCTCAATGCCTAGTTGCTCTCGCATATCCGAGGCGTATTTTTTCTTACTGCTCTCATGAATATTGTATACTTTTACCTGTTCAAGGGGAAAGAGTTCTTTTAGCGCCAACACCTGCATTCGTGCCTGTGTTCCAGCGCCTATTACCCCCACCCTCTTGGCTTCTTTTCTCGCAAGCACACTCGCGGCGACCGCCCCTGCTGCCCCAGTTCTAACCGCTGTTAGGTACGTTCCATCCATGATCGCGAGCGGAAGACTTGTTTTTAAATCCATTAAGATGACGACTGCTATCCCTGATGGCAAACCGAGTTTTGGGTTATCGTAAAACCCTGAAGCGATTTTTGCTCCGATAAGTCCAAAGTCCTCCACGAACCCTGATTTAATATCCACTTCGCCTCTATACTTTTCGACGTTCAAATGCACCACCGGCGGCAACTCAACTCGTCCCTCAGCAAACGCCTTATATGCTTCAGTTACTGCCTTGATGGCGCCGCTCATCGGAAGACACGATCTAACTTCCTCCTGTGACAAGACAACTACTTCAGACACTTCACACACCTTTCGAGGGTACATCCTTTAAAGCAATAATTGATTTATGATTCGATATAACTAAGAACCATATATCCTATCAGTTACTGAGGAATATTGGTTCACCAGTGTTAGTGATGGAATCGTGTAAAGGAAAAGGAAGTAATAAAACTTGTTGCTTGATAGCCTCGGTTTCAAGTCTTAGATTCTAGCTCGGTAAATACAGATCACCTGATATGCATTATACTCTTTAATAAGTAAACCGCACAGAT
>DXJA01000105.1 GCA_019056875.1 Candidatus Jordarchaeum madagascarense | reverse complement strand
TAACCCTTTAATTTGTTTAATTGTAAACATTTGATTGGAGAGTTTTCACTTGGTCGCAGAGCCGTTTTTTGATAAATTGGTCGAGATTGTCGGCAGGAGTAATGTTTCCCGTGAACCTGAGGTCTTGGACGAATATTCCAAGGATTTTAGCTTCGCCTCTCCCAGAACACCCTACTGTGTAGTTTGGCCACGGAATGTTGACACGGTTAGCAGACTTGTTGAATCCGCGGGAAAGTACTCTTTCTCGCTTATAGCGGTGAGTTCGGGAAAACCCCGACTGCGCGGAGACACTATTCCTAAGGTTGACAATTCCGTTATTGTTGATTTAAGTAAAATGAATAGAATTCTTAGAGTGGATAGAAAAAACAGGATGGTAATGGTTGAGCCCGGCGTGACCTTTACCCAGCTGGTATCAGAAGCAAACAAGCACGGTCTCAGACTGTTGATGCCTCTTCTTCCTAAGGCTTCGAAATCGGTTCTGGCGAGTAGCCTCGAAAGGGAACCCGTAACCATGCCCAAGTATCACTGGGATTCTTCCGATCCTCTCCTCTGCACCGAGGCGGTTTTCGGAACTGGCGACGTTTTCAGGACGGGAGCAGCAGCGGGCCCGGGTTCGCTTGAGGAACAGTTGGAGTCTGGTGGTGCTCAGAAGAGTCCCATGGGACCAACCCAGTTTGACCCGTTTAGAATCCTACAGGGAGCTCAGGGAACCATGGGCATTGTTACCTGGGCCACCATTAAGTGCGAGATTCTGCCAGAGAAGAGAAAGCTCTTCTTTGTATGCTCTGAAACGCTGGATGATTTCTTGGATTTCTCCTACAGTGTCCTGAAGCGAAGGTTAGGGGACGAGCTTTTCATTCTAAACAACATGAATTTGGCTGCTATTCTGAGAAAGAAGAGAGAAGAGATCTTAAATCTTAGGAGAGTTTTTCCTAAATGGATTCTGATTCTCTGTATCTCGGGTCACGGAAAACTGGCTGATGATGAATTGGAATACTTGGAGGGAGACATCACGGACATCTCTCAGGATACTGGTGTAAATCTTGTGTCCGAGTTTGAGGGAGTTTCTAGCGATGAGGTTTTGGGTTTACTGGATAAGAGCTGTGAGGAACCCTACTGGAAGCTGCGGTTCAGGGGTGGTTGTCAGGAGCTTTTTTTCCTCACAACCTTGGATAAGACACCTGTGTTTTTTGACACGTTTACCAGCGTTGCGCAGAAAGAGGGTCTTTCAGAGGAAGATGTCGGCGTTTATATTCAGCCCTTGGTTCAGGGTTGCAACTGCCACTGTGAATTCGACATATATTACGACCCTTCCGACACTTCAGAAGTAAATAGGGCTAATTATTTGTACATGAAGGCTGGCGAAGTGCTCCTAAAGGAGGAAGCTTTCTTTAGCAGACCTTATGGGCCGTTTACCGAAGTCGTTTATAGGAACTGTGCCCCGGAAACCGTTTCGGCTCTGAGGAAGGTTAAATCGATTTTCGATCCGAACAACCTGATGAATCCGGGAAAATTGTGTTTTGGGTAGGTGTTAAGAAATGGAAATGAGTTTGAGTGATTATGAGAAGGTAATGCCTGGCTGTATTAGGTGCTCTAATTGTAAGTTTATACCGGCTTTGCAGGTTAAGAGTCAGAAATTCTCAGCCATCTGTCCGGCTATTGAGCGGTACAACTTCCACGCCTACTCCGGTGGTGGAAAAATGATTATCGGGCAGGCTATGCTCAAGGGCAGAATCGAGTACACAGATGAGCTCCTCAAAGTTATTTACCGGTGTACCGCCTGTGGAGGCTGTGATGTTTCCTGCAAATTCTTCTTCGAATTGGAACCGCTCGAGGTAATAAGTGAGCTGAGGACACACTGCGTAGAGAGCGGGGTTGGCCCAATGCCTGAGCACAAGAAATGGATGGAGAGCATAGACTTGAACCATAACCCTTACGGTGAACCTCACGAAAAGAGACTTTCTTGGCTACCCAAAAATATGGATTTACAAGAAAACTCTGACACTGCCTACTTCGTGGGTTGCACCACCTCCTACCGGAGACAGGAGATAGCCCAAGCAACAACTAAAATATTTGATAAAGCAGGTCTGGAATTCACAATGCTGGGCTCCGAGGAGTACTGTTGCGGTAGCCCCATGATGAGAGTGGGTGCAAGAAAAGAAGCCCTCAACCTTATGCGGAACAATGTTGAGAAACTGAAAGCTCAGGGCATAAAGAGAATTGTAACCAGTTGCGCCGGCTGCTACAGCATGTTCAAGGTGGAATATCCTCGTTACCTTAACACAGACTTTGAGGTCGTTCACACCTCGGAGCTTCTGGACACCATGCTGAGAAATGGCGAATTGGAGCTAAACAAAGAAGTTCCCTTAAAGGTAACGTACCATGACCCCTGCCACCTTGGAAGAAACTCCGAGCCCTACACTCCCTGGGAGGGACAGATGATGAAGATTGTTTCGCGTGTCTACATACCTGTTCCTCCAAAGGTTATCAAACGAGGAGCAAACGGTGTCTACGAAGCTCCAAGAAATGTTCTAAAAAGTATTCCGGGCTTGGAGCTGGTGGAAATGGAGAGAATAAAGGAGTATGCCTACTGTTGCGGAGCCGGAGGTGGAGTAAAGTCTGCCTTCCCGGATTTCGCTGTCTGGACAGCAAGTAACAGGATCGAGGAGGCCAAGTCCACTGGAGCGGAGGCACTGGTTTCCTGCTGTCCATTCTGCTCTACAAACCTTAAGGACGCAATCAAAGAGAGAGGCGAAGATATGGAGTTCTATGACCTGACAGAACTCGTTCTGAAAAGTTTAGGAGGCAGTGTATAAATGTTGGAGAGAGAGGTTTACAGGGCTTTAGAGAAAGTTGTGGGGTCTGAGAACATTACCGAGGAACCCGCCATTCTTGACACCTACGCCTATCAGTGGTGCACCGAGGTTGAACGTGCTCTGAGGGGTGAGGAACCCTTACGGTTTGGTTATAGACCGGAAGCAGTATTACTACCCTGCTGCACCAGTGAGGTTCAGGCAATAATGAAGATTTGTAACGAGTTTGGTATCAGAGCTAAAGCTCATAGTACAGGCTTCGGCGTCTGGGGGGCGGTGTCTGGTCCCGGTGTGATACAGTTGGATCTGAGGAGAATGAACAAGATTATTGAGATAAATGAGAGGAACATGTACGCGGTTATTGAACCCTACGTGACCAATGCTCAGCTTCAATCAGAATTGATAAAGAGAGGGTTAAACCACCATATGCAGGGAGCGGGTCCTCAAACATCACCCCTCGCAAGTCACACTTCTATGGTTGGACCAGGATTCACCTCCGCCAGCACCGGTTTTAGTGGCCGTAACGTTCTAGCTGTGGAATGGGTTCTGCCAACGGGTGAAATATTGAGATTGGGCTCACTTAACTCTGGTGAGGAATGGTTTAGTGGAGATGGTCCCGGGCCGAGTCTGAGAGGGGTTGTGAGAGGATTTATGGGTGCCTTTGGTGGTCTCGGCGTATTTACCAAATCTGCGATTAAGCTATATCCATGGTCCGGTTCCCGAGAATGGAAAGTGAGTGGGATTATTCCCAACTACGAGTTTGAGGTTCCGCCCTACTGGAAAATGTACGTGATTAATTTTCCGGACTGGGACGCGTTCGAGAACGCTTATTACAGGATCGGGGAAGCCGAGGTCAGTATGATGGCTATGGCTTCTTCCCAAGAGGGATTGGCTACAATGTTCTCTAACACTAGAGAAGAAACTATTGAAAAAATTTTGTCAGATCTGATGACCAAGGCTCAGAGGTACTTCATCGTACTGGTTGCGGCACATACTGAAAGGGAGTTCAAGTACAGAACGAAGCTGGTAGATGAAATAATAAAGGAAACAGGCGGTGAGGATCTTGTTGAAAAAGGGGTAGTGACTCCTCCATCGATAAGCTACGCCGAAGGCGTTAGAAACATGCTGGGAAGCCACGCTTTCCGCTTCACCTCCTGCTTCCAGAGCACCCATGGAGGAATGGACACCATATCCATGTCGATAAACATAGCTAAGGTGAACAAAGACATTAAACTCAAGTACATTAAAGAAGAGCTAATCGGCGACGACAGAGGAGAGGGTATGTGGATTACATTTTACGAGCAGGGACACTTTGCTCACATGGAGATGCCTACAATATACGAACCCACTGATCCTGAATCCTGCAAGGGATACGCGGATTACTCAATGGAGTGCAACGAAGCGGACATAGAGCACAGCTTAGGCATCCCGTTCTTCATCGTGGGAGACAAAATGCACGACCTATTTGGTCCACACTGTGGCAATTACCAGAACTGGCTCCGTAAAATAAAAGAAGCATTCG
Source organism: Candidatus Jordarchaeum madagascarense (assembly GCA_019056875.1). GTDB lineage: Archaea > Asgardarchaeota > Jordiarchaeia > Jordiarchaeales > Jordiarchaeaceae > Jordiarchaeum > Jordiarchaeum madagascariense. The sequence continues at coordinate 5,890 of DXJA01000105.1, read as the reverse complement.
ATCCCAACGGCGTCTCGGATTCGGATCACTACATATCATCAAAAAAATAGGAAAATCACTTTCAAATAGAAGCAGCGAAAATTTACCTATTATCACACAGATAAGAATATTGGATAGAGGAAAAATCATCTATCCAATCTATAAACGAGATTTTATTAGTCTGAAATTAGTCTTGGAGCTATTTATTATGACTTCCAAGTTTTCGATTTGGATAAGGCAACACTCGGTTGCTGCCTACTTCATAGTGGCTTATATTGTTACTTGGATAGGTGTATTGCCCCTTGTTGCTTCCGCTCAGGGTATCATTAACATTCAGTTATCGCCTAATCTGCACATTGTTGGAGACTTCGGACCGTTTTTAGCGGCGTTAATTGTTACAGCAATCATTGGTGGACGGCAAGGCATCGGTGAATTGTTTGGAAGGATGTTACGCTGGCGTGTAGGAATCACTTGGGTTCTGATCGCCGTGTTCAGTCCGGTAGCCATCTTCGCCCTTTCAGCTGCTATTACATATATTTTTTGGCCCACATGGCTGGATTTGGGGCAGTTATTTGAAGCATTGTGTTCGTATCTTCGGGATTTCATGGTGGGGGTTGGCACAACCATGTGGCTTGTAAGCAGTGTAATTATCTCTTTTTCCTATGGTTTTCTAGAAGAACCGGGGTGGCGGGGATTCGCTCTGCCCAGGCTTCAAAAGACCCGCGGCGCTAGAACGGCTACGGTTATTCTAGCCATATTCTGGGGTCTCTGGCACTTGCCATTTTTCTTTTATAGATTTGATTTCCAGATATTTACTATTATTGGATTCTTTGTGAGTTTGTTGTTTGGTGCAATCTGGCTGACCTTTTTGTATAACAGTACAGGTGGGAGCATCTTGATGGTCTCTTTGTGGCACACTTTCTGGGACATCGTGATTATCCTCGGTCCGAGCATTTCGGGCAATATTGTTTTTCTGATGAATATTATGGTAATCATACTCGCAGTTGCTGCTCTGAGAATTGGTGGACCAGATAAACTTTCCACCAAGGATAAACACATTATCTAAACACAATAAAATGTTCAGAATAATACAATAACAAGTTAAATCATTAAATTGAATTTTTCAATAACTTAACCAAGTTCTTCCTCTACTCTGGCTTCTGTGCCTACTATTATGGCAGGATTATTTGGAGCTTTATAGAGATTTATATACACTATGCTCTGGTGTATTCCCTTACTGTGAAATCTACCCTTGTGTCCGCCGATGGTTGCTCCCAGCATATTTTTGACCGAAAGGGTGACGCCGGCTTGGCCGTGTACCTTTAGAGCCGCAGCCGAGACGAGATAACAGTCATTTAGTGTTAGGGGAAATTCGTACTCTTTTAGCACCATGGCTTTTGGGTTTTTAATTTTTTCATACTGGTCGTTGTTTAGGTCTACCAGTTTTATTCCATATTTTTGGGCGAGGTGCTGGTATCCTTGGTCTCGGTATGCTTGTTTTGTGTCTGCCCATCCTGCTCCTTCTGCGATGATGATTTCTTTGTTGAATTTTTTGAGGTTTTTGATTATGGCTTCTACGGTTTTTGCGGAGGTGGTTGTGGGGTAGGGTTTATTGCCTATAAGGTTGGGTTTTATCACGATTTTTTTCTGAGGGATTTTAAGGTCCAGTTCTCCAAGACCAGTTGTCATCATTTTTTCCGGGTTATGGCCCCTTACGATTATCACTAGGGAACTGGATTTGATCTGTTTAGGACTTTTATCCATTGTGCTTTGAGTCATTTTTATCCTTGTTACTTTATTCCTGCGACTTTTTTGGCTCTTTCCTTGTATTCTTGGAGCTGATTCTGGTACTCCCCATAGATTATCATTCTTTGGGCTTGTAGTGACCCCTCGCCGTGTAGTGCTAGGACTTCTACGCCTCCTCCGATGTCGGAGGCCAGCCAGATTCTTATCAGCTGTAACATTCTTAACCTGTGCTCTGTAGGTATTCCTTTCCTGCCACCCAGATACTTGTCTATGTAATCTTTTAGCTCAGGATTTTGGTAGTCTTGGTAGGTGGGTGCGGTGACGAGTATTCCTCCGCATAGGTCTTGTACCCATTTTACGAAGTTGTGGTAGTTTTCGGCGAAGTGGTATTTTGATATGTTGCTGATTATGGGGTTGGGTACCGCTACTCCGCTGTGCATCACGGGGTCGCTGCAGGAGGCTTTGGCTAGGGATTTGAGCATTTCTAGGTAGATTATCATGTTGGTTATTTTTTCTCGGACGTGGGAAATGCGGTCTATTCCGTTGTACTCTGCTATTGCTTGGGCCATTCCCAATTGTAATTCGGTTAGGGCTATTCGGTAGCAGGAGGCGGTGTGCCTGTGGAAGAATGAGAAGTTATAGGCAAGGGAGCCTGCGTGTTGCCATTCGCCGCAGAGAAAGACCCTTTCCCAGGGTATGAATACATCGTCGAAGACTAGTAGGGCTTCGGTGTGCATTCTTATCGGTTCGTCCACCGGGAATTCCAGTGGGCTCTGCTGGTATCTCAGGGGGTGCATTATGTGTTTTAATCCTTTGGAGTTTGCGGGAACCGCGAAGCACACGGCGTAGTCCTTATCATCCTCTCTCATTGCTCTGCATGGGAGAACTAGGATGTCGTCGGAGTACGCTGAGGCGGTTATATGTATTTTTGCGCCCCGGACTGTTATTCCTTCGTCGTTTTGGTCTACTACGCGCACGTAAAAGTCGGGGTGTGTTTGTTCAGGGGAAGAGGGATGGAGGCTTCGGTTTCCTTTAACGTCGGTCATTCCGCAGGCAACACTCAGGTCTTTTTTTCTGACGTATTCGTAATATTCTGTGATTCGCTCTAGGTTCTCCTCCTTTCCCATTACTTGGGCGGTTACCATTACTGCGTTTAGACAGTCGCCGGCAACATCTTTGGTGAAGGGTATTACCCCATCACCGAGCCGCGTCGCGGTCACTATTAACTCATGCCTTTTAAGGAGGTCTTCCGCGTTTTTGGGAAGGTAATAATGTCTACTTATTGGTTCACCTGTTTCTGGATGTTTAGCCACCGCTAAGTCTCGGTACTTGGGATCCTCTGCCATTTCGTAATCTACGGCTGCGGTTTCAACGCCTACTCTCAGCATGGGGTGGGTGGTCACATCCTTTACTTTTTCCCCTAGAATCCAGACTTCTCGATTATCTCTCAAACCTTGTTTATAATCTTCTACGGTTCTTAAAACCATTGAGTATCCTCTCCAAATTTGGAAAAAGTAACTTTATAATATTGGCTTATTTTCCCGTTTTAAACTATTATCTATTTTCAGCTTAATAGTTTTTTTATTTTTGGGTTTTATAAAAAGTGTTTGAAGATTTTAGGAGTTCATTATTTTTTGGATTTTGTTTTGCATATCTAACATTCTGTGGTAAATTTCTTTTCGATATTTATCTCTCGACTCAAAACCCTTTACGAGTCTTGTGTGTAATTTTTGCATTTCGTCTGTTGCGACATAGTTGGCTATTAGCTCAATTGCACGCCTTTTTTCATCCACTATCTGAGAAGCAGAGCGTGCCTCTTCCCACTCGAATACCGCTAGGTTTAGTCCGAATGCCAGATCTTTAAGAGAAAACTTACTTGGTATTAAATCAGTAACTTGTATTTCGGATTTTATAAATAATTCTAGTTTGTGTCGGGCTTCTTCCTCAGTACCCCAGAGCATAGTTAAAATTTGGAGAAAGCATTTTCCGGCATGTTCGTACACTTTTGTTATGTATTCGAAGAATTTTATTACATCTTCTTTGAGTTCATTGAATCGGTCAAAAAGTTCCATAAAGCCGTATGCCATGAAGTTTTCCCGAGCCTCCTCTGAAATTTTTATGAATACTCGTATTTCAAGTATTTTTTCAAAGAAATCAATAGACTTACTGGCAACCATAGTAAGTTTTTTTATACAGATGGATTCATCTACTTCTGTGATAATGGATTGAAGGGAACCGTACAGCTCATCATATATATTCAGCCAGCCTCGGGCTTGGTTTTCTACCGTCTCAATGAACCTTTCAGATGACCCGGAGCTTAGATAAGCAAGACTTTGCCGTACGCTTTTCGCCCTCTCCAATAATGAACTGTAAATTGATTTCAGGTCTTGAAAGCTCGTACTCAAAACACTTTTTATCTGAAATTTTAGAAAGGGCATATCGATTCTAGATCTATCGATAACCTCCTCAAGTTTGACTTCTCTTAATAAAACGCGATAGTATTCTTTAGATCCGAGCGCGTTAACCAAACCGGAAAAGAATTCAAACCACTTGATAATCCCATTTAAAAGGTCCTCGATGAAGCTAATATATGCAAACATAGATTGGTTCATCTTTCTAGTATTTTCGATAATTTGACCGTAGGCATAATTGCCGGGTTTACCGTTAGAAATTTTTTTCCCTTCACTAATTTGATAAATTTCAATTATGTATCTAGTAATCAGGCTGAAGAAATCTGCTAATTGGCTTTTTATTTCTTTCAGGTTCTCCATAGGAGGTCACTAAACACTTAATAATACGATTGTCTAAGTAAAGATAGTAATACTCCCAATATAAGTGGTTACTTAATACCCTAATAATAATTTCCAGATTAAGAATCGCCAAAAGTTAAAGAATTTATTTATTTTTTGAAAGTCATAAAGAATTATCTACTCCAATAAAATGGTCCTTTCCGATTCGGCGAGCTGAACTAATCTCTGAATTTCTATCATTATGTCATCAATTCTGTCTAGATACTTTTTCCTTAATTCTACATTCTTAAGGGTTCTATTATAAAAGTCTTTGAAGCCCTCACTCCTAAAATAATTCGCTATTACCTCAATTGCTATTCTCTTTTCGTCTAATACCTGAGAAACGAAGCGAGCCTGACCTAACTCTGAGCGTGCAAGGGCTAGTCCGAATGCCAAGTCTTTTAGGGAAAAATTTTCTGGTATTAACTCTTCAAATGATATTTCGGATTTTACATAACTTTGTATTTTAGATTGAGCCTCTCTTTCTGTTCCCCAGAGCATGGTTAAAATGTAAAGAAAGCAGTTTGCGGCGTGTTCATATGCTTTTACCATGTGTTCAAAATACTCTATTGTGTCCTCTTTGAGTTTTTCGAATTTGTCGAAGAATTCAAGAAAACCGCCCTCTACAAAGCGTTCCCAATACTCATCTGGAACATTTAGGAATTCTTTTGTTTCGACAATTTTTTTAAAGAAACCAATAAACTTCTGAACAATCAAGGTAAGTATGCGCATGATTTTGGATTTATCCTCTAACGGTATGGCAGAATTAAGAAGGCTTTGCACTTCCTTATAGATATCCAGCCAGCTTCCGGTCTGATTTTCTACCAATTCAAGGAAATTTGTAGAGAACTCAGAGTTTAGGTTGGTAATCTCTTCTCGAATATTTTTTGATTCCTTTAAAAGTGACTCACATATTGTTTCAAGCTCCATGAGGTTAGGATTCAAAAAGTTCTTAATCCTAAATATTAAAAATTGGATATCCATTCCTGTTGTGTTAATAACTCTCTCTAGTGCAACCTCTCTTAATAAAACTCTATAATCTCTGGTACCAACCGCATCAATTAAGTATGAAAAGATTTCAAACCATTTTAAAAACAGTTTTACATATTCCTCAATAAAATTAATGTATTTAAAAACCGATTTTAAATAATTTCGAATTCTTAACCCAAATTGACCGTATGTATAATTTTTAAATCCACCAACATGGAGCCCAAGTGTTCCCTCATAATTCTGGTAAAATTCGATTATGGCCTTAGAAATCAGATCAAAGAAGTCTTTTAATAACCTCAGAATTTTTTCTAGAGGCTCCAAGATAAAACCTTCATTGTTGGTAACCATATATCAATAAAATTCGTATATAAATTTGTTGTGTCTAT